>WFMT01000247.1 GCA_015488975.1 Campylobacteraceae bacterium
CAAGACTACTTTGGCTATATAAAACAGCCAAAAAACTGGGGCAGTTTGATATAGTTATAAGTTTTAGAAGCTCATTTATAAGCACTCTGTTTTTAAAATCTATAAAAGCAAAAGCAAGATTACAATACAACAAAAGTGCTTTTGAAGGACACCAAGTAGAAAAATATGCTTCATTTCTTGGATATAAACCTCAAAAACTAAAGCTTTACCAAAAGCCTTTTATTTATAAAAACAAAACCATAGGACTAAATCCTGGAGCAACTTATGGAAGTGCTAAAAGATGGTATCCAAAAGAGTTTGCAAAAGTAGCTGACATGTTATCCAAAGAGTATGGATATGATATTATTATATTTGGCGGTCCAAATGAAAAAGATATAGCCAAAGAGATTGAAGAGAATTTGCATATAAAAAATTTTATAAACTTGACAGGAAAAACATCTGTAAAAGAGCTTATTGAAAAAATAGCTGGGCTTAGTTTGCTTATCACTAACGACAGCGGTCCTATGCATATAGCTGCAGCTTATCAAGTGCCTACTATTGCCCTTTTTGGACCTACAAATCATAAAGAAACTTCACAATGGAGTAATCCAAACGGATATATCATATCAAAATATTTGGATTGCGCACCTTGTATGAAAAGAGAGTGCCCTTTAAAACATCACAAATGCATGAAAGATATAACAGCTAAAGATGTTATATCTATGATAAAAGCTCATCAATTGTTTGACAAATAATGTGACCGATTAATATGTGCATTTCCTGAATTCTTGGGGTATTATCTGATGGTATCGTGATATTTATATCGCAAACCTCATCCATCTTGCCTCCGCCTTTTCCACTTAATCCTATGGTTCTACAGCCTAACTTCCTGCCAAGACTCAATGCCTTTAGTACATTTTCACTATTACCGCTTGTTGATATGCCTATTAGCAAGTCTCCTTCATTTGCCAAAGCTTCCACTTGTCTTTGAAATATATTACTATATCCAAAATCATTGCCTATCGCCGTAAGTGCAGAAGTATCAGTCGTAAGAGCAATGGCTGGCAGCCCTCTTCTTTCAGTTTTATATCTACCTGTCAGCTCAGCAGCTATATGTTGGGCATCTGCAGCACTTCCACCATTGCCAAATATCAATATTTTCTTATCATTTTTTATACACTCAACAGCAACTATACAAGCGGTATAAATATAACTTTGCATACCTTCTAATGTTTTGTTTGCCGTGTCAATATGCTCTTTTATCTCATTACTTATCATTTCCATCATTACTTTATGTCCTCACAATCAAACTTTTTATTTATTTTTTCTATGATATTAGTAGTACTCTTTCCATCTACAAAATCAACAAATCTCACTTCTTTAGCTATATCGCTTCCAACTACATTCTGAAATCTATAGTCACCGCCCTTTACTAAAATATCAGGTTTTACTTTTTTTATAAGCTCGTATGGGGTATCTTCATCAAATATAATAGTATAGTCAACACATTCAAGTGCCGATAGCAGATATGCCCTGTCAAACTCAGTATTTACGGGTCTATTTTCTCCTTTTAGCCTTTTAACAGACTCATCGCTGTTGACTCCTACTATCAAAATATCTCCCATTTTTTTTGCAACTTCCAGATATTTGATGTGACCAATGTGAAGTATGTCAAAACAGCCGTTTGTAAAAATAATTTTTTTATTTTTTGCCTTAAGAGATAAAACCAAACTTTCAATCTCGTCAAAATTTTTTATAAAATCTTCTGTGTTATCTTTGTGAAGTGATTTTTTATACTCTTCGATTTCAGTTAGCGAAGCAGTAGCACTTCCAACCTTTCCCACGACTACTCCTGCTGCGAAATTTGCCAATTCTGCAGCTTCTATCAAATCCATCCCAACACTAACACCATATCCCAAAGCCGCAAGTACCGTATCTCCAGCACCTGTTACATCATACACTTCTTTCGCAACTGTTGGTATCTTTTTAAATTCTTTTGAAAATATCGCCATTCCCTCTTCGCTAAGAGTTATAATCACATTTTTAAGTTCACACTCTTTTTTGAGCTTTAACCCAACTTTTTGCAGACTTACATCATCAGATATTGATAAACCTGTTGCTGTCTGTGCTTCAAGTTTGTTTGGAGTTATTAAGGTTGCGCCATTATATTTACTGTAATCTTTTCCTTTTGGGTCTGCGAATACGGATATTTGTTTTTCATTTGCAAAATCTATAATTTTTTTTGTCAATCTTTTAGTTAAAACACCCTTGGCATAATCTGATAGCAAAATAACATCATAATCATCTCGTAGATTTGATATTATTTCATCTTCGCTTTGCCTTAAAATATCATCTTTGCTCTCTTTATCAAATCTGACTATCTGTTGGTTTGATGATATAATCCTCGTTTTTTTAGAAGTATGTCTATCTTTTTGAGTAACAATCAAACTCAAATCTATACCCTTGCTGCCCAACCTGTTTTTTAACCAGACAGCATTTTCATCATCTCCAACCACACTTGCAACACTTACTCTCACTCCAAGTGCCAAAAGGTTGTTTATAACATTTCCAGCTCCTCCTAAGAGAGTTTTTTCATCTTTAATCTCTACAACTTGCACAGGAGCTTCTGGCGAAATCCTCTCAACTTTACCAAAAAGATAGTGATCGCACATAAGATCTCCCACAACTAATATGTGAGGATTTTGATTTTTTAGTTTTTGATTATGCATTTGAAATCTCTTTTTTGTTTAAAAAGTTTCATATATTTTTTTAATTTCAGGGATATATGATTTTATCCCTTTTTCCAGGCTAAATCTTGGATTATACTCTAAAAATTCTCTAGAAGTTGAGATATCTGCCTCAGTAAAAAATTGATATTGTTTCACATAAGGATTTGGGATATATAAATCCTTTTTTTCAATACCAAGCTCAAACTTCAAAGTATCTACGATATCTTGAAAACTTCTCGCCTCACCGGTTCCCACATTGTATATACCACTTTTTCTAGGATTACAAGCTTTTATATTTGCCTGGACAGCATCTTCAATATATATAAAATCCCTTTTTATTTTGTCACTCCCTTGAAAAAGCTTTGCACTCTCTCCTCTTAAAAGCTGGAGTCCAAATTGTAAAACCATTGATGCTGTTTTATTTTTAAAATATTCTCTTTCTCCGTAAACATTAAAATATCTAAGCCCCACTATACTTATATCGCTTTTTTTCATATACTCTTTGGCAACATTATCCATCAAAAATTTTGAAAAACCGTAAACATTATTTGGCTGTTCATGTCCTATGCTAAATATCTTACTATCACCATAAGTCGCGGCTGAACTTGCATATACCATTGCAGCTCCTGCATTTTTTGCTATATCAAGCAAATCTATAAAAGCATTTACATTGGTATCAATCATTACTTTTTGATCACTCACAGTTGTATCACTTATAGCAGCTTCATGAAATATAAAATCAAACTTATGATCTTGTAATTTTTTTAAATCTTCCTTATCTGTAATGTCACCACCTATCACAATACCTTTAAAACCCAATAAATTTTTAAAATGCCCAAAACTTTTTAAATTGCCATTACTAAAAGTCTCATCATTTCTAAATTTGTCAAAAATAACCACTTTACATTTTGGAAAGTTTTCTTGGAAATAAAAGGCTAAATTGCTACCGATAAAGCCTGCTCCGCCTGTAATCAAAACTGTCTTATTATTAAAATCAATATCACCATATCTCATAATTTATCCCTAATCTTTTATAATATCTGACCTTATGCACTAAACACATATCTAAGTGGCATAAGGTCAGATAACATTTATTAGATTTATTGCGATATAAGGACATATCACAATAAATCTATTATATCATAAAGAGAATTAACACTATATTTAGCAATACTTTTTTTTGCAGATGTCAATAAAATCGTATTTTTTATACTTGATTTTAAAGCTGCTTGTATATCACTGTCCTTATCGCCAATCATCCATGAATTGGCAGGGTCAATATTAAACTCTTTTATTGCATTTTCAATCATGGCATTATTTGGTTTTCGACACTCACACTCATCTTCGGGAGTATGCGGACAATAAAAAACTTTTTTTATGTTTATATCTTTTTCTTTAAATTTTTCTACCATCCAATTTGTTAATTTTTGAAAATCACTTTCGTTATAGTATTTTCTTCCGATTCCGGATTGATTTGTCACCACTATGAGCAAATATCCTAAATTTTGTAATTTTTTTAAAAGAGTAAAAATACCTTCTTGAAAAGAAAAGTCTTTTATCTTATAGATATAACCGGTATCAACATTGATAACACCATCTCTATCTAAAAATACTGCTTTATTTTTCTGTTTCTTCATTCAAATCTTTTAAATACAATTTATACATTTTCTTGCTAAAAGCATTTTTTTCAATTTTACAAAGTTTTTTTGCCTTTTTTAGATAAATTTCGGCTTTATCCTTATCTCCGATTTGATATTTTAAAATCTTACCCGCATAATAATATGCAAAAAAATTATTTTTATCCTGATTAATAACATCCATCAATTCTTCAAGTGCCCTATACTTTTGACCTATTCTTGATAATGCAATAGCAAGATTCAATTTAGGTTCTATTTGAGAGTTATCAATCTTTAAACTATTTTTATATGCTTTGATAGCTTCTTTAAAAACCCCCATTTTATAATAATTAAACCCTAAAAGATTCCAAAAATGTGTATTTTGTCCCTGCTTAGCTTTTTGTTCCAATTTTGTCATATATGTAGCTATTTTTAATATTTTATGTATTTTTTGATTTTTTATAAAAGTAGGATTTAATTGATATGCTTTGACTAAAAGTGCAAATCCTTTTGCAACTTTACCCTGTTTTAAGTATAAATTGACAAGTTTCACTATACATTGAACATCTTTTGGATTTGTTTGTATGATTTGTTTCAATGAATCTATCGAATGGTTTGCATCGCTGTTAAAATTAATATAACTTTTTTCATTACACTTTGTATTTGTAGCTAGTAAAAACACAGGAACAGCGCAAAACAAAAACAAAAGAGAAATTTTCTTCATCTATATCCTTCTATTTTTTGTCATATTATAATAAAAAATATATAAATAATCACATAACATAATAAAGCTTACTTTAAAAATAAGCTAACATAAAGAAAAAATTGATACAATTACAAAATAAAATTAAAGGAGATTATATGAAAAAATTAGCAATTGTTACTTTTATTGCTGCGGGTGCATTATCTTTGATGGCGGCTCCAAATGCTGCTAAACTAACTCAAAAGTGTGCGGGATGCCATGGAGCTCATTTTCAAAAAAAGGCACTTGGTGTTTCTAAAGTCGTAAAAAATATGACAGCTGATGAGATTGTAAAAGCATTGGAAGGTTATCAAAAAGGCATAGGCGGCCCTATGAAAGGTATCATGAAAGGTCAAGTTGCTGGCTACAATGATGCAGACTTTAAAGCAATAGCAAAATATATAAAAGCTAAAGATTAATTCAATCTGGAGGAGCATATTTTTTTTGCTCCTTGTCTTTCCTATTTTTTAATATATTTTTTTTCTTCTCTTCCATTTTAACCGCATCTATAAGTTCTTCCTCCCCATCATATTTGGCACCATCTAAAAACTTTTCCTGATCATCAAATTGTCCTGTTCTAAGACCCCATAAAAGTGCCCATAAACCCAATGCCCCTAGAAAAGTAGAAACACCAATCATAACAGCAATAATTCCACTACTCATTTTAACCTCTTTATTCTAAATGAATTTCCTACAACTATAAGCGAACTAACAGACATGGATAAAGCTGCTATAAAAGGCATCACATGACCACTTATCGCCAAAGGGATAGTTATAGAATTGTATAAAACAGAAATTGCAAAATTCTCTTTTATGGTTGCGTAACTTTTTTTACTTATTTTTAATGCTTGGGCTAAACCTTTAATGTCATCATTGAGTATCACCACATCACTGACTTCTACACTTACATCAGCCCCACTACCCATACTTATAGCAATATCACTTCTTGAGAGTGCCAAAGCATCATTTAGTCCATCTCCAGCCATAACGACTCTCTTACCTTGTTTATGCAATGTATCTATCATTTGGGCTTTACCCTTTGGAAAAAGGGAATGATACACTTTTTTTATACCTACTTCTTTAGCAATTTCCTTGCTGGCTTGCTCATTATCTCCAGTTAGCATAATGACATCCATACCCATTTTTTTTATTTGAGATATTGCTTTTTTTGCTCCTTCTTTAGCAGAATCTTTTAATTCAAAATAAGCAACAACTTCATCATTTATAACAAAGATAAAAACTGTATTTTTAAAATCACCGGAAAATGGTATATTTAATTCTTTAATCAATTCTAAATTTCCACCAAACAGCTTTATGTTTTCATATTCAGCTTTTAAACCTCTAGCTTCTAAATTTTTTACATTTTTCAAAAAATATTCATTTAAATCATCACTCTTATCTTTAAGATACCTAACAATAGCTTTACTTATAGGATGTTTGGAAGATTCTGCCAAAGAGTACAAAAGATTTATATCAAAATCTTTTAAAAATTTAGCATTGACTACTTTTGGCTTACCTTCGGTAATAGTTCCCGTTTTATCCAAAACCATAGTATCGCTTTTAGCCATAGTTTCTAAAAACTCGGCCTCTTTAAAAAGTATACCTTTTTTTGATGCACTATTTATACCTATAAGTGCTGCCATAGGAGTAGCAAGTCCCAGTGCACACGGGCATGCTATAACTATAACAGATATACTTATTATCAATGCTTTTTCAAACCCTGCTCCACCAATATACCATCCTATAAATGTTAATATTGATAGAGTAAGTACAACAAATGAAAAATACCCCGATATCTTATCTGCCAATTTTTCAATAGCCGGTTTTTTCGAAATAGACTCTTCAAGCAAGGTAACTATTGTCGAAAGCATTGAGTGTTTAAAATCCTTTTCAATCTTATATCTTATAACAGAATCCAAACAAACGGAACCACTAAATATCTCATCACCGCTCTTTTTAAATACAGGTTCACTTTCTCCGGTTAAACTTGATAAATCAAAATTTCCCTCTGCATTTACTATAATGCCGTCAACTACTATCTTATCTCCTGGTTTAACTTCGACCACATCTCCAGTTTTAATCTCTTCAATGCCAACAATATCTTTTTCACCGTTTTTAACAACTGTTAATTCAGTCGGCAAGGAGCCCATCATATTATCCATAGTATCAATAGCTCTTTTTTTACTCAAAACTTCAAGATATTTACCGACAAAAACAAAAGTAATTATCATAGTAACCGAATCAAAATATACTTCACCTGTATTGGTTATCATCGCATATATGGAGTAAATATATGCCAAACTGGCTCCGGTAGCAACTAAAACATCCATATTTACAAATTTATTTTTCAGGGCAAAATATGACCCTTTAAAATATACCCAACCAGTATAAAAAAGAGTAGGCGTAGCCAAAACAAATTCAGAAATATTTAATACATTTTTCATATTTTTTTCAATACCGGTAAAATACCCGGTGTATTGGGCTATTGCTATCCACATAATATTCATGGTTGTAAAAACTGCTACCAACAACCTCGAATAATAATCTCTTCTTGTTTTGTTTGCTCTTTCTTCTTGAAGTTTTGGATCATAAGGGTAAGCGTTGTAACCTATACTTCTGATTTTATTAATAATTTCAGATAGTTTAACACCGTCTTCATCCCATATAATTTTTGCTTTATTGTTAGTATAGTTTATTGTTGCTCCTACAACTCCTTGTGTTTGATGTAAAATTTTTTCATTTAACCATATACAAGCTGAACAATGAATACCCTCTATTATCAGATTTACTTCGTTAAATCCATCTTTTTGAATAATATATTTATTTTTGAAACCTTCAAGATCAAATTTGTGAAGATCGCTATTTAATTCTTTTGGTGGTTCTAGCTTTGTACTACCAACTTTTTCATAAAAACTATCAAGCCCCTCACTTCTTAAAAGATGATAAATCCCTTGACAACCTTTGCAACAAAAGTATTTAATTTCACCACTATTTTCATCTTTTATCATCACTTTTTCATCAAATTCCAAGTGACAATGATCACAAGCTATATTTGCCAATATCTTTTCCTGATTATTTTTACAATATTATAGAATAACTTTGCTGAATATTTACAAATAAAGTCATAGTAATGTAATTTAAGATTTAATATAGTATACTATATTAAGGAAAAGTTTATCGGAGGTTTTTACATGAGTTTTTTAAGTAAAGTATTTGGAAAATCCGACAATCAAGTAAAAAAGAAAGAGAAAGTAAAACTATCACACGATAGTGGCGTTCCATACAATAATGATTTGATATCTGTTTTAAAAAAAGACCACAAACAGTTAAAACAAGAGTTTGAAAAGATTATTAAATCCTCTAAAAATAAAAATTTTAAAATTTTAAAAAGAAATATAAAAACATTCAAAATTACATTTGAAATCCATAATTACAGTGAAAAAATACAATTTTATCTTTACTTAAAAAACTATTATAAAGATATGAATGAAGAGAGTTTTATAAACAATATGGCTGACTCTGCCGAAAAAGTATATCAAGATATTATACATTTTTTAAAGAAATACGAAAGCATCGAATTTAACGACCAATATCACGAACTTTTTAAAAAAGAGTTAGAAGCTATAGAAAAAGTATTAAAATCAAGAATTGATATCGAAGAATCAGAACTTTATCAATTATATAAAAAATAATTTGACAAAATCTTAAACTTATTATAAAATACATTTATCAAAATTTTAGCAATATACAATCAAATCAATATACACATTGATTATACCTGCATTGCATACTTTTAATCTAAAAACTAAAGAAGGTAGAATGAATACTTCGAGCAATTCAAAACAAAATGGACAACAAAAAAACGGTACCACTAATCATGGGAAAAAATATAACGGGAAAAGAACACATATTCCTGTTGAGGGTTATAAAATAGAAGAGTTAAGAAAAAAGACGATAACAGAACTCATAGATATAGCCGAAAATCTAAGTATTGAAAACCCAAATCAATTAAAACGACAAGATATAATGTTTGAGATATTAAAGTCTCAAACAACACAAGGCGGATATATACTTTTTACAGGTATTTTGGAGATAATGCATGACGGGTATGGATTTTTAAGAGCAGTTGATGAAAACTTAAGCGACAGTGCAAATGATGCTTATGTAAGTGCCACCCAAGTGAGAAAATTTGCTCTAAGAACTGGTGATATAGTAACAGGACAAGTAAGGCCTCCAAAAGATCAAGAGAGGTATTATGCACTCTTAAAAATCGAAGCGGTAAACTATCTACCGCTAAAAGAGAGCAGAAACAGGCCTCTTTTTGAAAATCTAACGCCATTGTATCCAACAGAAAAGATTAAATTAGAATATGATCCTTTGAAACTGACAGGAAGAGTTCTTGATCTTTTTATTCCCATAGGAAAAGGGCAAAGGGCTTTGATAGTAGCGCCTCCAAGAAGTGGAAAAACAGAGCTTATGAAAGAATTAGCCCATGGTATTACACACAATCATCCCGAGATTGAGCTAATAGTGCTGTTAGTTGATGAAAGACCTGAAGAAGTAACAGATATGCAAAGAAGTGTTAATGGCGATGTTTACAGTTCTACTTTTGATTTAGCCGCTACAAATCATGTCAGAGTGGCTGAACTTGTTATAGAAAAAGCAAAAAGAAGAGTTGAAATAGGAAAAGATGTGGTTATACTACTTGATTCTATAACCAGACTCGCAAGAGCTTACAATACAGTAACTCCAAGTAGCGGTAAAGTTTTAAGTGGTGGAGTTGATGCAAATGCTTTACACAAACCAAAAAGATTTTTTGGAGCTGCAAGAAACATAGAAAACGGAGGAAGCCTTACCATCATATCAACTGCACTTGTAGATACAGGCTCAAGGATGGATGAAGTCATCTTTGAAGAATTTAAAGGTACGGGAAATAGTGAGATTATACTTGATAGACACATTTCAGATAGAAGAATTTATCCGGCAATCGATATTGTAAAATCAGGCACAAGAAAAGAAGAACTTTTGATTGATAAAAATAATTTACCAAGAATTTGGGCATTAAGAACTGCAATTGCTCAAATGGAAGAGATAGAAGCTTTAAAATTTTTATACTCAAAACTTTTAAAAACAAAAAGTAACGAAGAATTTCTATCCATAATGAATGATTAAAAACAATTTAAAAGCCGGCATATTTGATAGCGGAGTTGGTGGGCTTAGTGTAGTAAAAAGCCTTTTAGACGAACATCAATTTAGTGAGATTATCTACTATGGCGATACTGCTAGAGTTCCTTATGGTACAAAAGATAAAAATACCATCATAAGGTATTCTCTTGAAGCATTGGAATTTTTTAAAAATTTTGACATTGATATACTTATAACTGCTTGCAATACGGTTAGTGCTTATGCTATAGATGAGCTTAGAAAACAAGCTCCATTTGAAGTTATCGGAGTAATTGAGCCTGGTGTAATAGCGTTGCAAAATAAGCTTAAAGATAAAAATGCAAGTATATTGATAACAGGAACAAATGCAACTATAAAAAGCGGTAAATACAAAAGACTCTTGAATGATAAAGGCTATAATAATATCTTAGAATTAGCGACAGGTCTTTTTGTTCCTTTAGTTGAAGAAAAAATATATAGCGGAAAAATCATGGATGCAACAATGGAGTATTATTTTGATAAAATAAAAAAACCTGATGCTCTTATCATGGGATGTACACATTTTCCGCTTATCTCAAGCGAATATAAAAAGTTTTTCAAAGATACTGTTTTATTGCATTCAGGAGATGCGATAGTTGAATATCTTAAAAACAATTTTGATTTTAATGCAAAATATGAAAAAACAAATATCAAATACTTTGCTACAGAAAATCCCGAGCATTTGAAAAATATTGCCAAGGAGTGGCTTAAATAAATCGTATAATCGATAAAAAAGCTAACTAATTGTAAAATATGAAAAAATAAAGAGGTTAAGTATGTCAGAAGTTTTAGCACTAAAATATCGACCTAAGAATTTTGATGAACTTATAGGTCAAGACTCAATCACACAAGTCTTAACAGGTGCACTAAACAAAGGAAGGCTCTCTCATGCTTATCTTTTTTCAGGCTTAAGAGGCAGTGGTAAAACTTCGACTGCGAGAATCTTCTCAAAAGCTTTAGTCTGTGATAATGGACCAACTTCAACTCCTTGTGAAGTGTGCGAAAACTGTAAAGCAGCCAATGAAAACAAACATATTGATATCATAGAAATGGATGCAGCAAGCAGTAGGAAAATTGATGATATAAGAGATTTGATAGAACAAACAAAATATAAACCTACAATGGCAAAATACAAAATTTTTATTATTGATGAAGTTCATATGCTTACTCGTGAGGCTTTTAATGCACTTTTAAAGACTTTAGAAGAACCGCCAGAGTATATAAAATTTATCTTAGCAACAACTGATCCTTTGAAACTCCCAGCAACCATACTCTCAAGGACACAGCATTTTAGATTTAAAAGAATAAGTACTGAAAATATTAAGCATCATTTGGAATATATTTTAGATAAAGAAGATATAAAATTTGAGAGCGAAGCGCTTGATATGCTTAGCCGATCTGGCAATGGCTCTTTAAGGGACACTTTGACTCTGTTAGATCAAGCTATTATATATACAAAGGGTTTTATAGATGCTAAAAGCATAGCAAATATGTTAGGCTTGATTGATCCAGAGTACCTTGATAATACATTCGATGCCATACTAAAAAATAATAAATCAAAAGTATTGCAAATTATAAAAGAACTTGAGAATTATGAGAATGAAGTTGTAATTGATGAAATGATAGCATACTTAAGAGACTCTTTTTTTAATGAAGACATAAGATTTTCTACACTGCTATATGATAGATTTTTCAGGATTTTAAGTGAAGCTAAAAATCTGCTTTTTTTAAATGCTGATAGTGGTTTTGTCTTATCGCTTTTATTTTTCAAAATGCTTGAAGCTACCAAGTTAAAAGCGATAGACGAACTTATAAATTCGATTGAAAACAATATAAAATATGATCAAACTTCACCTGTGGTTATTGATACAAAAAAAGAAATTGCCGCTAAAACTACAGAAAAATCAAAAATCAAAAATCAAAATAGTAAAACAATAGATAATAAATTTGATAGTTTGAAAAAAGCTGTATATGAAAGAAACTATGATACTGGAAAATGTTTTGAAGAGAGTGTAAAGTTTATAAATTTCAATAATGATACTTTGACACTTGAGAGTTGTACGAAACAAGAGTGCAAAAAAACCTTAAGATTTGCATCTGGAGTTATAAAGCATCTTGTAAAAGAAATTTATGGTATAAATGTAAAAATATCTATGCAGCCATGCAGTAAAAGCGAAGATGAAGCAATCCAAATTGAGCAAAACAAACAAGAAGATAAAAAAAAAGATATGCCCACTGAGCCTATAACCTCATCTTGTGTGGCATCGCACCTTGAAAATCCTGACAATGAGTCTTCAAAAGAAAATATCTTAGACGACCCTTTTGTAAAAAAGGCTAAAGAGCTTTTTACACCAAATAAAATTATTATAAAAAGAAAAGTTTAGTGCATAAGATCAGCTCTTAAATCCTAAAATATAATAAGTATTTTTTCCATCAACCTTTTCAAGGGCTATTTTATATTTTTGCGCCCAATCAAGAATAATATTATCAACTGTTTTTATACTATTTTTTTCTGATTCGTTTTTTATTTTTAAATAATCATTTGAGTTTGACATAGCTATGTGGGCTTGAAAAGGTTTAAGTGCATCGCTTAATTGGACAATATGCTTTTGTATTGTTAAAAAATCTTTAGTATTTTTGATAATTCTTTCCATTTGAACTTTTACACTTTCATTAAATGAATATCCTAACTGAGTAAGCATCGCTTCAACCGTATATTTCATCAACCATCCTTTTTATTATTTTTTTTCACTTTGTGAAATCAGTACATCTTCTAAAACTTTCGTAATATCGCCATCTAAAATTGCATCAACATTCGAGTATGCTTCATTGCTTCTATTGTCTTTTATCTGTCTATATGGGGCTAAAACATAGCTTCTTATCTGATGTCCCCATCCTATCTCACTTTTTTCTATACTATCTTTTTGTGATTGTTGTTTCATAAGCTCAAGTTCGTAAAGTCTTGATTTTAGCATTTTTTCTGCTGTTGCTCTGTTTTTATGTTGAGATCTGTCATTTTGACACTGCACTACGATGCCAGTTGGCACATGAGTTATCCTTATAGCAGAGTCGGTTTTATTTACATGCTGTCCACCTGCTCCACTGGCTCTGTAAGTATCAACCCTTATATCTTTATCTTCTATGGTTATATTTATATCATCATCAACCTCAGGACTTACCATAACCGAACAAAAAGAAGTATGTCTTTTTGCATTAGAATCAAAAGGCGAAATTCTTACCAACCTATGTATACCGTTTTCCACTTTTAAATAGCCGTAAGCATTCTCGCCTTTTATGATAAAACTGACATCTTTTATACCGGCTTCTTCAGCTGCTTGATAATCGAGAACTTCGACCTTAAATTCTTCTCTTTCCGCCCATCTGAGATACATTCTATAAACCATGTTTGCCCAATCTTGGCTCTCAGTTCCTCCAGCTCCAGGGTGTATAGAAACAATAGCATTTCTGTCATCGTCATCGCCACTCAACATCATATTGACTTCAAGTTTTGTTATAAACTCTTCAAGTTTTGGCGCATCTTCAAAGAGTGCTTCTTTAGTTTCTTCATCTTTTTCTTCATTTGCCATTTCTAAAAGCTCTATTGCATCATTGAGTGCATTTTTTGCTTTATCAAACTTGGCAAGCATTGATTTGGCACTGTTTTTTTCTTTTTGTAAAGCTCCGGCTTTTTTTGCGTCATTCCAAAATTCTTGAGAACTTTCTAATTCCTCTATCTCTTTGATTCTGTTTTTGAGTTTTTTGGGGTTTATAATCTTTTCAATATTTTCTATTTTTATTATAAGTTTTTTAATTAGCTCGTTATATTCGTAATTATCCAAAAAATCTCCTAAGTTATGTTATAATTCACAATTATTTTACAAAAAAATTGCTTAAGGATACCTCTAATGAAGATCTTTACAAAAACAAAAAACTTAATAGAGTATATCTCGACTATAAAAGATAAAAAGATAGGTTTTGTTCCCACTATGGGAGCACTTCACAACGGGCACATATCTCTTATAAAAAGATCTACTGATGAAAATGATATAACTATTGTCAGCATTTTTGTAAATCCGACACAATTTTTAGAGGGTGAAGATTTTAAAAAATATCCAAAAAAGATTGAGGCTGATAAAAAAATATGCTCTTATGCAGGAATTGATATACTGTTTTTACCTACTGCCAAGGATATATATAGTGATGATGAGCCACATCTTTTAGCTCCAAGTATAAAAGGATACATTATAGAAGGCTACCGTAGGCCGGGACATTTTAATGGTGTTTTGCAAGTAGTATTAAAACTATTAAATATAACAAAGGCGAACAATGCATACTTTGGCAAAAAAGATGCGCAACAATTATATCTTGTAAAAAAGATGGTAGAGAGCTTATATATACGAACAAATATAGTTGAATGTGATATAGTAAGAGAAGAAAATGGCTTAGCTCTTAGCAGTAGAAATATTTATTTGACAGATATAGAAAAACAAAAAGCATTATGCATATCAAAATCTCTTAAAAAAGCAAGTGCTCTTGTAATCAATGGAGAAAGAAATGTTGACAGCTTAAAGAATATAATTTTGCATGAATTAAAAGAAGTAAGAATTGAATATATTGAAATTGTTAATAGAAATTTTGAAAAAATTGAAAAAATTGAGATAAATAATAGTATTATTCTTATCGCCGTATATGTTGGAGCTACAAGACTTATTGACAATATATGGATATAATATAGATAGTTAATAAAAGGGAGATTTTATGTTATTTGATTATGACAAGATAAGTATTGCAAACAGATATAAGCTGATGGCAGGCAGTATAATACCAAGACCGATAGCTTGGATAGTAACTAAAAATTCAAATGATACAGTCAATATAGCACCTTTTAGTTACTTTACCGGACTCTCTTCAAATCCTGCTACTTTGATAGTCTCCATAGGTCATAAAAGTGATTTGGAACCAAAAGATACTTTAAAAAACATAAGAGAGAATAAAAAATGCACCTTATGCCTGGTAAGAGAAGAGGATTTAGAACTTATGCATTTTAGCTCAAAAGAGTTAAAATCTACCATAAGTGAAGCTGAAGCATTCAATATACAAACACTTAATATACAACAGGACTTTCCTCCTGCAGTAAGTAGTTCACCAATCGTATTTTTTTGTGAGCTTTACAAAGAGATTGATTTGGGAAACAGTAAAACAGTTCCACTTATTTTAGAAATAAAAAAAGAGTTTATCAAAGATGAGGCAGTTGATGAAAAACTTAGAGTTTCTTTCAACCCTGTTTCAAGACTTGGTGGAGAATATGCTTTTTTATCAAAACATATAAAACCGCCTATAATACCATAAGGAAGAATATTGAATAAAAAATTACATTTAGTTAGTTTAGGATGCACCAAAAATTTAGTTGACAGTGAAGTAATGCTTGGAAGATTGAAAGATTATGACATAACTGATAAACCAGAAGTTGCTGATGTGCTTATAGTAAACACATGCGGCTTCATAAATGCTGCAAAAGAGGAGAGTTTAAATGCTATATTTGAACTTCATTCTCTTAGAAAAAAAGATTCGTTATTGGTTGTCAGTGGATGCTTAACTCAAAGATATAAAGATGAATTGCAAAAAGAATTAAAAGAAGTTGATCTTTTTACAGGAGTCGGAGACTATGACAAGATTGATGAAATCATAAAAAAACAGCATTCCATGTTCTCTCCTGAAACTTATCTTTTAGAAAATGAAGATAGGATAGTAACAAAAAGCAGTGCTCATGCATATATAAAATTAAGCGAGGGTTGTAATCAAAGCTGTAGCTTTTGCTCCATTCCAAGCTTTAAAGGTGCACTCAAATCCCGTTCTTTAAAAACTGTGGTAAGTGAAGTTCAAAAATTAGTTCAAAAAGGCTATTTTGATTTTACATTTATCTCTCAAGACAGTAGTTCTTACCTCCGGGATTTTAACGAAAAAGACGGACTTGTCAAACTCATAAAAGAGATAGAAAAAATCAGTCAATTAAGAAGTGCAAGGATACTATATCTCTATCCGAGCACAACAAGTGACGAGCTCATAGATACAATAATAAATTCAAAAAAATTTCACAATTACTTTGAAATGCCAATCCAGCACATAAGTGATTCTCTTTTAAAAATCATGAAAAGAGGAGCAGGAAGCAAAAGGATAAAAGAGTTACTTTATAAAATGAGAAAAGCTGAAAATAGTTTTTTAAGGACTTCCATAATAGTCGGCCATCCAGGAGAAAGTGAAGAAAATTTTAATGAAATGAAAGAATTTTTGGAAGAGTTTGACTTTGATAGAGTTAGTATCTTCGCATACTCGGATGAAGAAGGTACAAAAGCACATGAAATGAACAATAAAATTCCAAACAATTTAGTAACCAAAAGGATAGCAAAATTAAATGAAATTATTGAAACTAAAACAAAAAAAAGTTTACAAAAAAGAGTAGGAAAAAATATAAATATTCTAACTACCGGGGAAAGTAGCGAGGGAGAATTTTTTATGGGTGCTAGAGAGATTTTATGGGCACCCGACATTGACGGAGAAATACTCATAAATGAAAGTGAAATCAAGCATTTGGAAACAGGGGTGATATATAATGCTTACATAAATGAATTGGTGGGGGATAAGCTACTTGCAAAAATTCAAAAATCTGCCTGAAATATCAAAAAAATCTTTGCAATATTTAAAAAAAGGTAAAAATTTGCTTGCCTTTTCAGGTGGAGTTGATTCGAGCTCGCTTTTTTTTATACTTCTTGCCCATAAGATTGATTTTGATATTGCAATAGTTGACTACAATACAAGAGAAGAGTCTAAAAAAGAAGTTGCTTATGCTAAAGAATTATCCAAAAAGTACGATAAAACTATTTATTTAAAAAATATAAAAATTAAGGATAAAAATTTTGAACATAATGCTAGAAAAGTCAGATATAGCTTTTTTGAAGAAATAATTTATACAAATAATTACAACAATCTCATAACAGCTCATCAATTAGATGATAAATTGGAATGGTTTTTGATGCAGTTTGCAAAAGGTGCAGGACTTATTGAATTAATCGGATTTGATGAGATAAGAATCAGAGAAAAATATACGCTCATAAGACCACTTATTGAGCATTCAAAAGATGAATTGAAAAATTTTCTTCAAGCAAACTCTATCAAATATTTCATAGATAAATCAAACAAAGATAAAAGCTACAAGAGAAATTATTTTAGAGAGACTTACAGTGCAAAATTTTTAAAAGAGTATAAAAGTGGAATTGTA
Source organism: Campylobacteraceae bacterium (assembly GCA_015488975.1). Classification (GTDB taxonomy): domain Bacteria; phylum Campylobacterota; class Campylobacteria; order Campylobacterales; family JALSKU01; genus JALSKU01. Next base: position 17,545 of record WFMT01000247.1, read on the forward strand.
AATAGTTTTAAATACTTGCAAAATGATAAAAAAAGAGTTTTTAAATTGGAAAATATAAAAAACTTTAAAAAACTTTATATTTTTGAAAATTTTCCTGATGACTTAAAAAATATCAGAACTATCGATATAATACTTAAAAAGTTAGATTATGTACTTTCAAAATCACAACGAGATGAAATACTAAAAGTTAAAAATGTTGTTATATCAAATAAGTATGTAGTGGCTTTTGCAAAAGATAAAATATATATATCGCCTTTTTGTAATGCAAAAATGGATAAAAAATTTAAAGAAGCTTGCAGGATAAGAAAAATACCTCAAAAAATAAGACCCTATTTATTCACTGAAAAAATATCACCTGATCTTATGCACTATAATGAGCAAAGCTCGTTATAGTGGTAGGGACTAAAGTCCCTACAACCCTTTGAAGCTTACTAAAAGTAAAACTTTTCAAGAAAAAAGTGCGTAAAGTCAAATATTACATTCTTTTTTTTATGTTTTTATTTCATCTTAATTTTTTTATCTTTTAAAGTGTAAACTTTTAACCTAAAAGTTGTATTTATATCATCTCCTACTGCTTTCATTTCGATAGGAAAATCTGCTTGAATAATATTATCATAATGATTTAAAGCATTTAAGAACTTGTAAAATATAGTAGGATTACTTATTTTGGATACCGTTTTAAAGTAATATTCAGTAAAATTTTGTTTATAATTTTTCTTTTTCTCTTTTATCAAGTTAGCATCATGAAAAAAGTTTTTTGAAAATTTCATAAAATCTGGTTCATTAAAATTGCTATCAAATGCTCTGGTAATTTTTAAATTCTTGTATTTTAAAGTCTTTAATC
>WFMT01000248.1 GCA_015488975.1 Campylobacteraceae bacterium
AGCCTTCGTCAAAATTTAACGAAAACTAATACTTGGTTATTTTCTTTTATGAATATGTTTTTTTAAACTACCCATACTTTATTAACTATTCAAAGCTTCAAGAGCATATTTTTCACCTAATTCAAAAGCTTTTTTATTAAGCTCTATAAATTTAGGTGGAACTTTTTCAATCATGGTATTATAAACAAAATCCCTATCCATAACTTTTGTCATAGCTATTGTAATTCCCAATGCTATAACCGACTGAGTTACGACATTGCCAACTTCTTCTTTGGCTATTGTAATAAGTGGTATTTCATAGATTTTCCATTTTTTTCTATCTTCATCAGTAGGATGAACAAGATTTGGCTCAACTACTATAATACCGCCTGGCTTAACTCCGCTTTTAAAAGAGTCGTAACTAACTTGTGCAACTGATAGCATAAACTCTATCTCACCTTCATTGGCGTAAGGGTATAATATCTCCTTGTTATCAAGCAAAATATCGACTTTTGTAGGTCCTCCTCTGACTTGAGAGGTATAAGTGGCAGCCTTTACACCATAACCACCATCTTTTATTTTAGCTGCAGCTAAAATCTCTCCGGCAAGAAGAACACCTTGACCACCAACACCTGTAAATCTTAATTGATGTCCCATCTGTTCTCCTTATAATTTAACTTTAGAATTTGTTTGTGCAGCTTCAATAACTTTGTCATAAAGCTCACAATACTCTGGTTCATCTTCATTTTTCAAAATTCCTACTGGAAATTTACCTTTTTGTTCATCTTTACTTAATGCATCAAATTTTCTTTTTGATAATGATATAGAATCAATCCAACTAAGATTTTGTGCAGCTTCGCCCATTTTGTTTTTTCTACCAAGGTTTATATGGCAATTTGAAAAAATATCAAAGAAAGAGTAACCTTTATGTTTAAAACCTTCAACAAATACTTTTTCAAGTTTTTTAGGATCAAGTACACTCTCTCTGGCTACAAAACTTGCTCCTGCACCATCAGCCAGTTTACAAGCATCAAAAACAGGATCTATATTTCCGTATTGCATCGTAACTGTCCACATTCCTTGAGGAGTTGTAGGACTTGTTTGAGAATTAGTCAAACCATAAATAAAGTTATTAATAACAACATGGTTTAAATCTATATTTCTTCTGCAACCATGGATTGTATGGTTTCCACCTATCGCTAAGCCATCTCCATCACCCGTAACAACTATAACATGCTTATCAGGATTAGCAAGCTTGATTCCTGTTGCATAAGCAATAGCTCTACCATGGGTAGTATGGACAGTATTACAGTTTACATAAGAACTAAGTCTTCCGCTACATCCTATTCCTGAGACTATACATACATCATCCATATCCCAACCAAGTTTATCTATAGCCCTTATGATGGATTTTAGTATCACGCCATCACCACATCCCCAACACCAAAGTGTCGGCATTTTATCCGTTCTTAAATATTTATCATAATTAAAAGCCATTAGAACATCTCCTTAACTTTTTCTACCATTTCACTTGGTGCGATAGGTCTTCCGTTTGCTTTATGAAGAGTTTTAAAATCATCTCTTTTTGTAACTCGTTGTATCTCTTCAAGGTATTGCCCCATATTAAGTTCAGTTATAAAGATTTTATCAAACTTTTCACCGATTTCTTTTAACTTCTCAGCAGGACTAGGCCAAATGGTAATAGGTCTGAACAAACCAGCTTTTATACCATCTTTTCTCAATTTTTCAACTGCTTCTTTTGCACCCCTGCTAATACTTCCATAAGCTATAATGCATACTTCAGCATCATCAAGTTTGTATTCTTCATAAGATACAATATTTTCTCTGTTTTTATTGATTTTTCCCATTAGTCTTTCGATATTGAACTCACATTGTTCACCATCTTCAGTAGGAAATCCAGTTGGTCCGTGATGAAGTCCTGTTATATGATACCTGTAACCTTTAAAAAAAGGATTTAAAACTGCAGGCTTATCCATATCTTGACCATAAGGTTTATAATCTTTTGGATCACCGCTAAACTCTTCTCTTTTTACTATTTTCAACTCTTCAACATCAGGAATAGTTGCTTTTCCTTGCATGTGACCCAAAGTCTCATCTAAAAGTAAAAATACCGGAGTCATATATTTTTCAGCCAGATTAAATGCTCTTACCGTTTCGCTATATGCTTCTTCCAAGCTTCCAGGACATAGTGCAATAGATGCAAAATCACCATGACTAGGATATTTTGCTTGACCTATATCAGCTTGGGAAACACGAGTAGGAAGACCCGTGCTAGGACCACCTCTCATAACATTTACTATAACCAAAGGAACTTCAGTTATAAATGAGAAACCGATTTGCTCTGATTTTAAACTGATACCGGGGCCGCTTGTAGCAGTCATAGACTTAACGCCACTCATCGAAGCTCCAAGTGCAACTGAAATTCCGCCTATCTCATCTTCCATTTGTATAAATTTACCACCAACTTTTGGTAGTAAAACACTACAATCATGGGCTATTTCACTTGAAGGAGTGAGGGGATAGCCACCAAAAAATCTACATCCACATTCAACAGCAGCTTGAGCTGCCAGTTTATTTCCGGTTGAAATAACTTCTCTTGCCATCAATACTCCTTAAGCACTTAATTTCATATAATGATTTTTCTTAATCTCTTCTGCCCTCTGCTTTGCTTCAGGAGTCAATTTTGCAAACTTAACTTCACTTCTTTCAGCAACAAATATAGCAAAATCAGGACAATGAAGTTCGCAATCTCTACAACCTATACAAGCTTCAGGATTTTCAACCGATATGGTTGAGCCTAAAATAGTTGTATCCGCAGGCACCATAGCCAATACTCCAGCCGGACACATTTCTACACATATATCACAAGCTTTACATTTATGAATATCAACCCAAACGGGTGTATTCTCCGGAGCTTTCATACTACTCATATTTTCTCCCTCTTTTTTTATTTAATTTTCCATAATTTCATTTACAGCTTTTCCTATCTCAGCAGGACTAACTACAACTTTTACTCCAGCAGCCTCAAGAGCTTCCATTTTCTCTTTGGCAGTCCCACTACCACCACTTACAATAGCTCCTGCATGACCCATTCTTTTACCTTTTGGTGCAGTTTGGCCCGCTATAAAAGCCACAACAGGCTTAGAGACATGTTCTTTTATATATTTTGCCGCTTGAATTTCAAGATCTCCGCCTATCTCGCCTATCATAACAATAGCTTTTGTATCTGGATCAGCTTCAAACATCGGTAAAAGTTGTAAATAACTAAGCCCGATGATTGGGTCTCCACCTATTCCAACCGCAGTTGTGATACCCCATCCCTCTTCGCAAACTTGATTTGCCGCTTCATAGGTTAATGTTCCGCTTTTAGAAATAAGCCCTACAATACCTCTTTTAAATACCATTCCAGGCATAATACCTATCTTACACTCTTCGGCTGTGATAACACCAGGACAATTTGGACCTATAGTTTTCATGCCATTTTTAACAGCATAAGCTTTTGCTTTCATCATATCTTGCACAGGAGCACCTTCAGTTATGATGACGGCAAGCTCTATTCCTGCATCCGCTGCTTCCATAACCGCATCAGCTACAAATGCAGGCGGTACAAATACCATAGATACAGTAGCACCTGTAGCTTTAACTGCCTCTTTAACGGTATTAAATACCGGCTTTTCAAGATGCTCCATTCCACCTTTACCAGGAGTCACGCCGCCAACTATTTTAGTACCATAGGCTAAACACTGCTCAGCATGAAAAGAACCCTCTTTTCCGGTAAAACCTTGAACTATTACTTTTGTATCTTTATTTACCAAAATACTCATTTTATCTCTCCTTTAGCTGCTGCAACCGCTTTTTTAGCTCCATCTAACAAATCAGTTGCTGAAATTATATTATTAATATTTGAGTTTTTCAAAATCTCTGCAGCCTCGGGTGCATTTGTTCCGTCAAGTCTAACAATAACAGGAACATGAACATCCACTTTTTTTGTTGCTTCTATAATTCCATTTGCAATCCTGTCACATCTTACAATTCCGCCAAAAATATTAACAAAGATTGATTTGACATTTTGATCACTTAAAATAATTTCAAAACCTTTTGCAACGGTTTCAGGATTGGCAGAGCCGCCTACATCTAAAAAGTTTGCAGGAGTACCGCCGACATAATTTATCGTATCCATAGTTCCCATAGCAAGTCCTGCTCCATTTACCATGCATCCAACATCACCATGAAGTTTAATATAACTTAATCCATATTTTTTAGCTTCAGTTTCAGTAGGAACTTCTTCACTTAAATCTCTCATAGCTTCGATGTCAGGATGCCTATATAAAGCATTATCATCAAATCCTATCTTAGCATCAAGAGCAATAAAATCTCCAGCTTTTGTTCTTAAAAGCGGATTTATCTCTATAAGTTCAACATCATTTTCTATATAAACTTTATAAAGTGCATTAGCAAATTTTATAAATTTACCTATTTGTTCTTTTGGAAGATTAAGTCCAAAAGCAAGTTCTCTTCCATGAAATCCTTGAAAACCGATACTAGGATCAATTGCAACTTTTACAATCTTTTCAGGAGATTCGCTCGCAACTTTTTCTATCTCCATTCCACCTTCGGTGCTTGCCATCATAACAGGCATCTCTTTTGCTCTGTCTAATACCATGCCAAGATAAAACTCAGACTCTATATCAGCACCCTCTTCAATATAAACTTTTTGAACAAGTTTTCCCTCAGGTCCGGTTTGATGGGTTACAAGAATCATGCCAAGAATTTGTGAAGCAATCTCTCTTACTTCATCTATACTTTTAGCAAGTTTAACACCACCTCCAAGTCCTCTTCCACCAGCGTGTATCTGAGCTTTAACTACCCAAATTTTTCCACCTAACTCTTTAGCATTCGCAACTGCTTCATCAACAGTAGTTGCTACTTTTCCTCTTGGAGTTGGCACACCGTATTTTCTAAATATCTCTTTTGCTTGGTATTCGTGTATATTCAATATTTCCTCCTTAATCTTTTATTTCAAATTTTGCTCGTCCTATATCGTACAAATCATTTCCATAAGTATCGTTTATAACAGTTACGGGAAAATTCTCAACCCCAAGTTTTCTTATAGCCTCAGGTCCAAGTTCCGGATAAGCTATAACTTCAGCACTTTTTATAGTTTTACCTATGAGTGCTCCTGCTCCTCCAGTCGCTCCAAAATAGATAGCTTTGTATTTTTGGCAAGCATCTTTTACTGCTTGATTTCTTTTACCCTTTCCTATCATCCCTTTTTGACCTTTTGATATAAGCAAAGGAGAATATGCATCCATCCTGTAACTTGTTGTCGGTCCCGCACTTCCTATAGGGTCTCCCGGTTTTGGAGGAGTAGGCCCTACAAAATAAATAACACTTCCTTTTAAATCAAAAGGCAACTCTTTTCCCTCATCAATCAAGTCAACCAACCTTTTATGGGCAGCATCTCTTGCTGTAAACATTGTTCCGGTTAAATATACAATATCACCAGCTTTTAGTTGAATTATATCTTCGTCACTTAGTGGCATTGTTAAATGGTATGTTTTACTCATTTTTTATCCTTATAACACTATATGTGAGTGTCTTGAACTATGACACTGAACATTTACACTTACAGGAAGTGAAGCGATATGACAAGGCTGTCTTTCTATATGAACCGCCAACACGGTTTTAGTTCCACCCATACCCATAGCACCAATTCCTAGCTTATTAAGCTCTTCTAAAATCTCTTTTTCAAATTCATTGAGTTCTGGATTTTCATTATCAGTACCAGCTTCTCTAAAAAGTGCGTGCTTACTTGAAATCGCAGCTTTTTCAAATGTACCGCCTATACCTATGCCCACGATTATAGGGGGACAGGGATTTGGTCCGGCATTACTGATAACTTCTTTTACAAATTTTAAAATTCCTGGTTTTCCCTGTGCTGGGGCAAGTACCGTAGCACGACTTACATTTTCACTGCCACCGCCTTTTGCTGCATATTCGATATCGAGTTTATCACCCTCCACCAAATCAAAGTGTATAACAGCCGGCAAATTATATCCCACTTTATCTTTTAAATTATCTCTAGTAAAACAATCACAAGTAGAAGCTCTGAGATACCCCTCTTTGTAACCTATTTCAGTTCCTTTATTGATGGCATCTCTAAGCGAGCCACCTTTTACTCTAAAATCCTCTCCTACTTTTACAAAAAATACCGCTAAACCGGTATCTTGACATAGTGGTCTATCTTCTGTCCTTGCAATTTCCGCATTTTCAAGAATCTGTTTTAACACTTCTTTACAAACAGGACTCTTTTCTTCATCATAAGCTTTATTTAGTGCATCCATAGCATCTTTAGGTAAATTGTATGCAGTATGTACTATCATAGTTTTGATACTTTTTACAATATCATCAAATTCAACTTCTCTCATCTGAAAATCTCCTTATATTTAGTAACTGATCTTATAACTAATCTAAAAATTTCTTCTCTTTTAATATATCTATAAGAACCTGTACTGAATCTATACTCTTTCTAAACAATTCTCTTTCACAATGGTTCAAACTAATTTCTATAATCTCTTCCGCCCCTTTTTTTCCAAGAGTTACGGGAACTCCATTTACAATATCATTAAATCCATATTGCCCCTCAAGATAAACTGCACAAGGATAAATCTGTTTTGAATCGGTTAAAATAGCATTTATCATTAGTGCTGTTGATTTTGCAGGAGCATAATAAGCCGAACCTGTTTTGAGGTATCCAACTATTTCAGCTCCACCGTGCTTTGTTCTCTCTACTATCTCATCTATCTCATCAGTTTTTAACAAATCAGTCAAAGGAATGCCAGCAACCGTTGAATATCTTTGAAGCGGTACCATATAATCACCATGACCGCCCATTGTAGTTGCTCTTATCTGTCCTGCTCCAAAGCCTAATTTTTCATAAATAAAGTGTGCCATCCTTGCACTGTCTAAAATACCCGCCATTCCTATGACTTGGTTTCTGGGATAATTACCGGCTTTCAGTGCAACATAAGTCATAGTATCCAAAGGATTTGAAACCATTATAACTATTGCATTCGGGGTATACTCTTTTACTTTCAAAATTACTTCTTTGGTAATTTCTGCATTTGTCATAAGCAAATCTTCTCTGCTCATACCAGGCAATCTTGGGCTTCCTGCTGTTATAACAACGATTTCACTGTTTGTAATATCACTATAATCTTTTGCAGCTTTTACAATGGTATGGCTTCTAGTAGCAGCTGCTGCCTGACTCATATCAAGTGCCTTGCCTTTTGCCCTTTCTTCATCTCTGTCAACTAAAACAATTCTATGGCAAGTACCATGCATGGCCAAAGAATATCCTACTGTTGCACCAACATTTCCGGCACCTATTATCGTGACTTTACTTTGTCTTTCCACTTTTTTCCTTTATCTGTCCTTATTATTTTACAGATTTCATTGCAAGATTGTATCACAAATTCTCTGTAAGATATATTATATAAACGAATTTATAATTTTATTAAATGTCACACTAGGTCTCATCGCATCTGAAGCTTTGCCATCATTTACATGATAATAGCCTCCGATATCCTGGCTCTTTCCTTCAACAAATAAGAATTCTTTTATAATTTTGTCTTCATTTTCTTTTAATTCTTTTGAGATAGGAGAAAATCTTTTTGATAATTCTTCATCATCATTTTGATTTGCCAAAGCTTCCGCCCAATACATTGCAAGATAAAAATGACTCATTTTATTGTCTATCTCTCCAACTTTTCTGCTTGGTGATTTGTTATTTTCAAGATATGCATCATTTGCAAGATCCAAAGCTTTTGTTAAAACTTTTATCTGTTTGTTTCCTGTCTTTTGAGCTATCATTCTCAAAGACTCTGCCAAAGCTAAAAATTCTCCCAAACTATCCCATCTTAAGTGACCCTCTTTTAAAAACTGATCTACATGTTTTGGTGCACTTCCTCCGGCTCCTGTTTCAAAAAGTCCTCCACCTGCAAGTAGCGGTACGATAGAAAGCATTTTTGCACTTGTTCCAAGCTCAAGTATAGGAAATAGATCAGTTAAATAATCTCTTATAACATTACCTGTAACTGAGATTGTATTTAAACCCTGTCTTATCCTTTTTACAGAATATGCCATGGCATCTTGTGGTGACATTATTTCTATAGTTAAGCCGGTAGTGTCTTCTTCAGCCAAATACTCTTTTACTTTTTTTATCATATTTGCGTCATGTGCTCTTTTTTCATCAAGCCAAAATATCGCCGGTTCACCAGTCAGTCTAGCTCTTTCACAAGCCAACCTAACCCAATCTCTTATAGGTATATCTTTGGCTCTACTCATTCTCCATATATCACCTTTTTCAACATTAAAGCTCATTAACACTTTGCTATTCTCATCTTTTACTTCAACTATCCCGTTTTCGGAAATTTCAAAAGTTGTAGGATGAGAGCCATATTCTTCAGCTTTTTGAGCCATAAGACCAACATTTGATACGCTGCCCATAGTAGCCACATCAAATTGCCCTTCTCTTTTACAATCTTCTATTATCTCTTTATACATAGTAGCATAGCATCTATCCGGAATTACAGCCTTACACTCTTGCAATTTTCCGTCTTTATTCCACATTTTACCACCTTCTCTAATAACAGGCGGCAAAGAAGCATCTATAATAATATCATTTGAAGCATGAAGATTGGTGACACCTTTATCACTGTTAACCATAGCAATATTTGGTCTGTTTGAGTATGTATCTGAAATAGCTTGTTTTATTTCATCTGCTTTTTCTTGTGGTAATTTCTCAAGTTTTTTGTAAAGATCGCCCAAACCCAGGTTTGGATTCACCCCAATCTCATTAAATTCATCTGCATATTTTTCAAATACTTCACTAAAAAAAACTTTAACGGCATGCCCAAATATAACAGGGTCACTAACTTTCATCATAGTGGCTTTAAGATGAATTGACCATAATTGATCTTTTGCTTTTGCATCATCTATAGTTTTAGCTAAAAAAGATTCTAAAGACTTGGCACTCATAAATGTTCCATCGAGTATCTCTTTATCGAGTGCTTCGATTGTTTTAAGTATTTTACCATTAAGCTCTATGGTGACTTTACCATTCCCTTCTTTGATAATCGCTTGCTCATTTCCATAAAAATCACCTTCACTCATAAAGTCAACTTCAGTTTTTGAAGGCTTTTCAAATGGTTTTAGCTTATGTGGATGTTTTTTAGCATATTTTTTAACCGCATCAGCTACCCTTCTGTCACTATTGCCCTCTCTTAAAACTGGATTTACGGCACTTCCTAGACAAGTGGCATATTTCTCTCTTATAATCTTTTGTGCATCATTTTTTGGATTTTCAGGAAAATCAGGTATATCGTAACCTTGCTTTTGGAGTTC
>WFMT01000249.1 GCA_015488975.1 Campylobacteraceae bacterium
ACTAATACTATACCATTTTTAATACCGACACCCATAAGAGTTATAAGACCTATGAAAAAAGAGAGGTTTATTTCAGAGTGAGTTATAAACATTGCTACAAATGCACCGCTAAAAAGCAAAGGTATATTTAATAATATAGCCAAAGGCTGCATTTTTTAAAGCCAAATATTTAGCTTGCTTTAGTGTAATGGCAAATATAGGGATACAAGTAAGCAATACTAATGTCGTAAATCTTCTTATCATAAAAACTCCTTGATTTGTCTCTGCTAGGATTATATGATATGAAAATGAAATGAAAATGAAAAGCTATAAGTGCCTAAAAGGCACTTATAGCCTTACTGTTGGTCCTTTTTTTGAGTGATTATAGAATAAGTTGCGGTAGAGTAAGCTACAATTTTGTCTTTATCAAACAATTCTGTTACAACAAAAACAGTTTTTTTTGTTCTATTTACAACTTTTGCCTTTGCTGTTAATATCTCTTCAAAAACAGGTTTTAAGTAGTTGATTTTAATCTCTATTGTAACACAGGTTTGACCCATTCCTATCCTGGAAACTGCTGCATACCATCCAGCATGATCAGCTAAAGTAGCGATGGCTCCACCATGAACTATCCCAAGATGCTGTTTGTGTATATCTTCTATCTTAAAAGCAAGTTGTGCATATCCATCACCAAAATCTATAAGTTCTCCACCGATGTGATTTAAAAAGCCAATTTCGCTTTTTCTTAATTCAGATATATTCATTAAATTTGCTTCAATACTTCTATATTTTCATTTTTTAGTATATCCAAAGCTGTTGTAAAATTATTAGGGTTTACCTTAAATATAAATACTCCGTAAGTATCGCTGTCAACGGTATAAATGTATTCTATATTTATACCGTTTTTACTTAAAATTTGAACAATTTTATTAAAGCTTCCAATTCTATTTTTGATTTTTATCGCCAAAACATTAGTTACAGTAAGGCTAAATCCCTCTTTATCAAGAAGAATTGAAGCTTTTTCAGTGTTATCGACTATAACTCTTAAAAGCCCAAAATCACTTGAATCCACTAAATTTATGGATTTGATAGATATATCATTATCCGAGAGAAGTGTTGTAACATCTGTTAACTCACCCATTTTATCTTCTACAAAGATAGAGAGTTGCTTTATCTCATAATTCATGACTCTTTCCTTTTATCAATCACTCTTATAGCTTTACCCATACTCCGCTCAATCGTCCTTGGCTCTACCAATTTGACATTTGCATTAATATAAAGATGATTTAAGAGAGAATGTTGTAAATCTTTTTTAATTTTTTCCAACTCTTTTATATTGTCGCTTATAACTTTATCATTTATCTCCACTTGTATCTCAAGTTTATCTAAAAATCCTTTTTTGTCTGCCACAATTTGATAATTAAGTGTAACGCCTTCTGTATTTGCTATAACATGCTCAACTTGTGAAGGATATACATTTACTCCATTGACTATAAGCATATCATCACTTCTTCCAATGATACTTTTCATGCGAACAAGCGTTCTGCCACATTTGCAGGGACTATAATCCAAAGAAGTAATATCCCCTGTTCTGTATCTTATGATGGGCAGAGCCTGCTTTGTCAAAGTTGTTATGACCAATTCTCCAACTTCACCCTCTGGCAAAACTTCACCTGTTTTGGGGTCTATTATCTCAGGATAAAAATGATCTTCATTTATATGAAGTAGTTTTGAATATTTGCAGTTGGAGGAGACTCCCGGTCCTATGATTTCACTTAATCCATAGGTTTCATGATAGTCTATACCCCAAGCTTTGCTAACCTCATCTTTTAATCCGTCACTAACTGGTTCAGCACCGAATAAACCACATTTTAGTTTGTATTCATCTTTAAAGTTGCTTCCGCTTTTTTTTGCTACCTCTGCAAGATGTAATGCAAAAGAGGGAGTTGAAGCAAGTACTGTTGCTCCAAAGTCTCTCATTAGCATAAGTTGCCTTTCTGTAAAACCACCACTTGCTGGGATGATGGCTGCACCGACTTTCTCTGCACCGTTGTGAAATCCAAGACCTCCGGTAAAAAGCCCATATCCATATCCATTGTGTACGATATCATTTGCATTTACACCTGCCATTGTGTAAACTCTTGCCATGACTTCATCCCATACATCCATATCACTTTTAGTATATCCTACAACAGTAGGTTTGCCGGTTGTTCCGCTTGAGCTGTGTACTCTTACAACCTGACTTAGAGGAACTGTAAAAAGTCCAAAGGGATAATGATTTCTTAAATCCTGCTTTCTTGTAAACGGAAGTTTTGAAATATCATTTAAAGATTTTATATCATTAGGTAAGATTTTTATTTCATCGAATTTTTTCTTGTAAAAAGGAGTTAAAGCATAAACTCTTTGCAATGTGTCTTGCAACCTTAAGAGTTGAACTTTTTTAATATCCTCTCTTTTTGCCGTTTCGATTTTATTCCATATCATTAACTCTCCTTTATTGCTTTTTCAAGTATTTTAAAATTTTGTTCGGATAATTTTGGATTTATTTTTTTGATAGCTTCTTTTACTTCATTTATACTAAAAGGAAATCTTTTTTCGTTTTTTAAAGCTACTCCAAGCATATAGACATTTAGTCCCTGTATCGGTATCTCGCCATTTAATGCTTTTTTGTTAACATCAACTCTTGAAAGTTGAAATGGAATTTCAGGATAACTCTCATCCGCATTTACAACCATCATAGCATCTTTCTTGAGGTATTGTATGTTTCTCAAACTTTCATTTTTATCAAGTGCTATTATCATGTCGGCTTGATTTTTATCTATAACAGGGTTTTTAAAATCGCCTATTTTTATATCACAACTTACCGCTCCTCCTCTTTGGCTCATGCCATGATTTTCAGTACCAAGGAATGCTATATTGTTATTGCCTGCACAAATTGCAAGTACTTTTACTAAAAAAACTACACCCTGTCCGCCAAATCCGGCTATTACTATCTGATATTTCATTTTGTATCCCTTTTATCTATCTCAAAAGCATCGGTTGGGCAGATAACCTCAAGACATCCTGCACATCCGGCACAAAGAAATGGATCTATCTCAATCTTACCATTTTCATTATAATGCATAGGAGGACATTTGTATACTGTAGTACATTGGTCACAAGCTACACATTTTTCTTCATCTACCTTTGCAAATATATTGGGGACAAACTCTTTTGCTCTTGGATTATCAAGTATACAAAATTGTCTTACTACCACGACAGTTGGAGTTTTATTTTCTTCATATTTTTTCTTAACTTTTTTAAAGAATTCTATATTTTGATCCATTTGGTAAGAGTATTGGTGCTCAAGACATTCTATACCCATACCCTCAACTATCTTCTTTATGTCAATAGCTTGATGAAATCTCTCAGGAGTTGCCTGTCTGCCTGTCATAGCAATCGTAGAATTATCCAAAATAACAAGTATAAATTTGTGATTTTGATATATCGCATTTAAAAGCGGAGGAATGCCAGAATGAAAAAATGTACCATCTCCTATGGAGGCTACTACTGTTTTATCAGGATTTGCTATACTAAATCCACTTGCCATAGATACACTAGCTCCCATGCAAAGAATACTATCAATAGCTCCTTGTGCAAGTCCTAAAGTATAACATCCTATATCAGAAGGATATATGCTTTTTTTCTTTTTAAAAACTTTCATGATAGAGTAGTATATATCTCTGTGTGGACACCCCGGACATAATGCAGGCGGACGAGCAGGAACTTCAAAACCAAAATCAATTTTTGGTGCTTCGTAAATATTCTTATCTTTGTAAAATCCTATATTTTGCAAAGCTTTTAAAACTCTCTCTTTTGTAACTTCATCTATTTTATGGGCTGTGTTTGTATTTTTACCATAAATTTTATGTGAAGCTATCTGCTCTTCTATGCAAGGGTAAGTCTCTTCCATAACTAAAACTTTATCATAGTTCTTTATGCTGTTTTTTATCTCTTCTGTGGGTAAGGGGTACGGCATGATAACCTTAACAATATCGGCACTCAGTCCAAGATCATCTAAGGTCTCTCTTACAAATCCGTCAGCTGTACCACTTGTGAGGATAAGAAGTTTCCCTCCTTGTAGGTTTTCAAATTCTGGCTTTAAAAACTTTTCCCAGTTATAAGAAGCGATTTTTTCTATCCTTTGAAGTTGCTCATGCCCTTGTGCAAGCCTTCCTGTTCTTGGTACCGCTGCCCATCTTTTAACATCTCTTTCAAATCTATTTTCAGTTTTTTTAAAGTCAGTATTATCATCCATTTGTATGATTTCTCTTGCATGAGAAACTCTCATGACTGGGCGAAGCATAACAATCGTTTCAAAAAGTTCAGATATATCAGCTGCAAGTTTTACAAAATCGTATGCATCTTGTGGAGTTGATGGATCGAGTACCGGAATTCTTGCAAATTTTGCAAAAACTCTACTGTCTTGTTCTGTTTGGGAGGAGTGAAACCCAGGATCATCGGCAGAAATTAAAACCATAGCACCCTTGTTTCCTATGTAGCTTGCACTCATCAGTGCATCACTTGCCACATTTAAGCCCACCTGTTTCATAGTAGCACAACTTCTTTGACCGCTTATTGCTCCGGCATAAGCAACTTCGAAGCCCACTTTTTCATTAGTAGCCCACTGTGCATATAAGTCAAGATTCAAATCATCTTTGATTTTTTGAACAGTTTTTAATATTTCACTTGAAGGAGTTCCTGGATATCCAGATACCATTTGTATATTGGAATGAACAATACCCCAAGCTATTGCTTCATTACCCATTAGTGTTTGCTTCATAAAATTATCTCCAAAAATTAAAGTCTAAGATTGATAATGAGACCACTGAACAGTGTTTATACTGTACAATAGTCTCATTATACTTTAAAAGTTTTAAAACTTTTGTAAAAATGCAAAAAATATAAAAAATTTATAATTTTATTGCAAAAAATATAAAAAATGTATTATTTCTTCACATTTTAAAAAATAATCAACAGTTGCGATTAAAAAATATTAATTCTTGAGTTATGATTGATATAATAATTAAAATATAATTTTAAAGGAGAAAGAGCGTGTCTAAAAAAATAATAAAGTTTTTGCTATTTGCTGGCTTGCTGACATTTGGCACTGTTTTTGTAAATGCCGCAGGAGTTATAAAAATTGGTGCGATAGTTGCTTCAACGGGTCCGGCTTCATTTATCGGAAGTCCTGAGCTTAAAACTCTGAAACTTTATGTTAAAAAGATAAATAACAAAGGCGGTGTACTTGGTAAGAAAATAAAACTTATCTATTATGATACAGGAGCAAATCCGAGAAAGGCTGTATCATTTGCAAAGAGACTTATTTTTGAAGATAAAGTAGTAGCTATTATAGGACCTTCAACAACAGGAGAGACTATGGCCATAATCCCTTTTGTTCAAAGAGCAAAAATTCCTTTGGTTTCCATGGGTGGGGGTATTTCTATCATCAAGCCTGTTAAAAAATATGTTTTTAAGATAGTGGCAACCGATAAGATGGCATGTAAAAAACTTATGGGGTATATGAAAAAAGAGGGAATTACCAAAATAGGTATGATTTCCGGGAGTGGTGGTTTTGGTAAATCTATGAGAAAGCAGTGCAAAGAAGTTGCACCAAACTATGGTATCAAAATTTTGGCTGATGAAACTTATGGTAAAAAAGATACCGATATGACTTCTCAGCTTATAAAGATAAAAAATACAAAAGGTATTCAGGCAGTTTTAAATCCGGGTTTTGGTCAAGGTCCTGCTATTGTTACAAAAAACTACAGACAACTCAAGATACCTTATCCGCTATTTGAATCCCATGGTGTTGCCTCGAAAAAGTATATAGAGATTGCCGGTAAAGCAGCCAACGGTGTTATACTTGTATCTCCTCCGGTTGTAGTAGCAAA
>WFMT01000250.1 GCA_015488975.1 Campylobacteraceae bacterium
GGTTTTGCATACATTTTTGCATTATCATCAAGCAGCACAGCTTTTGAATTTTGTCTCGCACTTGCAAAATTACTATTTTTTCTTACCCTGACTCTGCCGTCGAATATACCGACAGAACTATCTCTTAATATACTCCTTGCATCATGAACACATTTTCCATAAGGTGCGTTATAATTGATAGTTACTATATTTCCTTGCTTGACATTTTTTGAACCCAATAACAAATGAGTAACATCAGCCCAAGAATACTCACTTAAATCAATTTTATACAAATGTAGCGAATCAGCCGTTGAAAAATCAAATGTTTTTAATTGTACAGTTGCCTCTTTTTTTACATCAAATCTATGAGTTCCTACGATACGAGACTGCTTTTGCCCTGCTTTTATATCTCTTATCCATCTTAAAACACCGTTTTCTTTTATATTAGCTTCCACTCCATAAAGTAAAAGAGAATTTTCACTTCCCAAGAAATCAAAAGTTTCAAATACTTGAGCTTTTTTATTCTCAAATGAAGTTATATGTATGCGATATGACAACAGTGAATTAGGAGTATGTAAGCAGTGTTTTAATTCAAAAGATATATCATCTCTCACCTCTATACATATAACCCTCAAAGAGGTAAGATGCGATAAAAGATACATTGCATCCTCGTACTCTTCATCTATTTCAAAATCATCACAAAATGTTACGCTAACACCCTTTGGCACTTCTTTTACTATGCCTTCTTCTATGAGAAACCGTTCTGTTATCATAGGCTCTGTCTGTTCATTTTTTACTATATTATAATCATTTTCGAGTATTTGCTTAATACCAAAATGTCTGTATTGTTCGGTTTTATTTGTTGGCATTGTGATCTTTTTAAGTTTATCAAACAGAAATTTTTTTGACGGTGGGTACTCTTTAAAATTTATCGGCTGCATTACACATCCTTCTCTATCGCCTGATATCCCTGTTCTTCCAAGATTTTTACCAGTTCCCCTCCACCTGTTTTAACTATCTTTCCATCTTGCAAAACATGTATAAAATCAGGATTGATATAGTCCAAAATACGACTATAATGAGTTATTACCAAAAATGTCCTCTCACCGTTTTTCATGCGATTTATGCCCTCTGAAACAGCTTTTAAAGCATCTATATCAAGTCCTGAATCTATCTCATCAAGAAGTATCATATCAGGCTCTAACACTTCCATTTGAAGTATTTCATTTCTCTTTTTCTCTCCACCTGAAAAGCCGTCATTTAAAGATCTTGAAATCATCTCCGTACTCATTCCAAGTCTTTTTACATTCTCTCTTAAAAGCTTCAAAAATTCAGCCGCATTCATCTCCGGCTTTCCAAGATATTTTCTTTTTGCATTAAGAGCAGTTCTGAGAAAGTAAGCATTATTGACTCCGGGTATTTCGATAGGATTTTGAAAACTTAGAAATATACCATCCAATGCTCGTTCTTCAGGCAACATATCAATGATATTTTTGCCTTTATATTCTATCTCACCTTTTGTTACTTCTACATCATAATGACCTACTATAGCTTTTGAAAGAGTTGATTTTCCAGCCCCGTTTGGTCCCATTATCGCATGCACTTTTCCTTTTTCAAGTTCTAAATTCAAACCTTTTAATATCTCTTTGTCTTTTATATTTACATGAAGATCTTTTATGTTTATCATCCTACACTTCCTTCTAAAGTTAAATTAAGTAATTCTTTTGCCTCCATGGCAAATTCCATCGGTAATTTCGCAAAAACTTCCTTACAAAAACCATGCACTATCATAGCCACAGCATCTTCTTCACTTATGCCTCTAGATCTTAGATAGAACAGTTGTTCATCGCTTACTTTTGAAGTAGTCGCTTCGTGTTCTATCTTAGCTGAGGGGTTTTGTGATTCAAGGTATGGAAATGTATGAGAGCCGCATTTATCTCCTATAAGAAGCCCATCACATTGGCTAAAATTTCTTGAGCCTTTGGCATTTTTTCCAATTTTTACCAAGCCCCTATAACTATTTTGCCCTTTCATCGCTGAAATACCTTTAGAGATGATAACAGAGCTTGTGTCTTTTCCAAGATGTATCATCTTTGTTCCAGTATCAGCTTGTTGTCCTCTTGAAGTTACAGCTACTGAGTAAAATTCTCCAACTGATCTATCACCTTTTAGTATACAGCTTGGGTATTTCCAAGTTATTGATGAGCCTGTTTCTACCTGAGTCCAGGAAATCTTTGCATCATCTTCACAAATACCTCTTTTGGTAACAAAGTTAAAAATACCACCCTCACCATTTTCATCCCCTGGATACCAGTTTTGAATAGTCGAATAATTTATAAATGCACCTTTTTTAGCTATAAGCTCTACAACTGCGGCATGGAGTTGGTTTTCATCTCTTTGTGGAGCCGAGCATCCTTCGTTGTAACCCACATAACTTCCCTCATCTGCTACGATTAGAGTCCGCTCAAACTGTCCGGTATTTTGTGCATTTATTCTAAAGTAAGTCGAAAGTTCCATGGGACATCTTACATTTTTAGGGATATATACAAATGTACCATCCGTAAAAACAGCTGAATTAAGGGCTGCAAAGTAATTATCACTCATAGGCACCACAGAGAACATGTATTTTTTTATAAGTTCGGGATAGTCTCTTATAGCTTCTGAAATTGAACAAAATATAATACCTAGTTTTTTTAGAGTCTCAGAGTATGTGGTTTTAACTGAAACTGAGTCAAATACGGCATCAACTGCCACACCTTGGAGCATTTTTTGTTCTTCAAGGGGAATACCCAGCTTACCATAAGCTTCCAAAATCTTCGGATCTACTTCATCCAAAGAATTAGGAGCTTTTTTAGGAGCGGAAAAGTATGAGATAGCTTGATAATCAACTGGCTTATACTTTAAATGTGCCCAAGTAGGCTCTTTCATAGTTTGCCACTTTTTTAAAGCTTTTAAACGAAGATCACACATCCACTCAGCCTCGCCTTTTTTCGCTGATATAAAACGGATTACATCCTCGTTTAAGCCTGGAGAAACTGTATCTTGTTCTATATCCACACTAAATCCGAGTTTATACTCTTGCTCTACAATTTTATTTACTTCTTCCTGTGCCATTACCCATTCCTTTAATTCGGACTAAATTAGTCTGAAATATAACACTTTTAACCTGAAAATATGTTTATAAATCTTATTTAACTCACAAATTGTACCAATACCATATAAAAAATCGTTCCGCTAAATATAGATACTAAATAATTGCCAAATTTAAAATGTAAAAATGCGGTAAAAAGTATGGCAATAATCTCTTTTAGTCCATAAGGCGCAACTTTAAAATCAATATTGCCTAATGTATAAAAAATCAGTATGGTCATAATAATAGGAGGGAAACTTTTTTCTACGAAAATGATAAATTTCGGAGGTTCATGCTTTATAAAAAATAAAAACGGAAAAACTCTCGTAAGATAATTGGCAACAGCCATAACTGCTATGGCTATATAAATTCTCTCATCAACCATTATTAAACCTTTTTTTAAATAAAAACATTAAAACAATAGAAACTGTAATGGCACTTAAGAGCATATTTTCTTTTGAAACGGATAAAAATGCAAAAATACTAGCAAAAGCTCCTATAAAAAAAGGTGTTAGATTTTTATCTTTTTTGTACTGTTCTATCGCTAAAACTACGAATAAAGCTGTTAGTGAAAAATCCAAACCTTTTGTGTTAAAATGAATAAATTTACCAAAAAGGACTCCAAGTGTTGTGCCTATTATCCAATATGACTGATTTAAGGAGCAAAGGTAAAAATAATACCACTTTTTCTTTATATTTTCATCTTCTTTTATGGTTGTAAGCAAAGCATAAGTTTCATCAGTAATTGCAAATATAAGATATGGCTTAAATTTTATTTTTTTAAATTTTTTAAGAAGGGAGAGGCCATAAAATGATTGTCTGATATTTACCATAATAGAAGCTACAAATATATCAAAATACCCTATCTTGGCACTAAAAAACCCAACAGCTAAAAATTGTAAGGCTCCGGCATATATAAC
>WFMT01000251.1 GCA_015488975.1 Campylobacteraceae bacterium
AAAAAGATTGCAAGAATATATATTGACAATCAAGACAAATATAACGGCAGACCGTTATGGGAAGAGATATTGAAAAAAGTAAAAGAACTTGGACTAGCAGGAGCAACTGTTTTTAAAGGGGTTGCAGGTATTGGTGCACATGCTCAAATGAGGAGTTTTAATGTATGGACTCTTTCTCAGGAATTGCCACTAATTATTGAAATAATTGATGATGAAGATAAAATAATTAATTTTATTAACAATACCGATGATATGATTGATGAAGGTTTGATAACACTTTGTGATACTCAGGTCATAAAATACAAACATAAATAATTATAGGGGTAATTTTGAATTTAATAACTTTATTATATATAGGGGCAGGTGGATTTTTTGGTGCTATTTCCAGATTTTTTATAGCCAATACTGTACAAAAATTTTTTAATTCTTTTTTCCCTATTGGAACTTTAAGTGTCAATGTTTTGGGCAGTTTTATAATAGGCTTTGCTATAATGTATTTTAATCAAATAGTTGCACCTGAATATAAGGCATTTGTTATAACAGGTTTTTTAGGTGCGCTTACAACATTTTCTACATTTTCATTGGAGAATGTAAACATGATACAAAATGGTGACTATAAGCAGGTCGTTTTAAATATATTTTTAAATGTGGTTTTGGCGATATCTGCAACAATATCAGCGATGATAATATTTAGAAAAATATATACTTGATAATATCTATATCAAGTATTATTACTATATTTACTAAAATATATTTACAAAAATAATTTTTTCTGCTATAATTCTAAATAAATTTTAAGGAGAAAATATGTCAAAATATAAATTCGATACTGAGATAAATCAACTTTTGGATTTAATGATACACTCATTATATTCAAATAAAGAGATATTTCTAAGAGAGTTGATTTCCAATGCTTCTGACGCAATAGATAAACTAAAATTTTTAAATGTGAGTGATGAGAAGTATAAGAATATAACTTTTGAGCCTAAAATTGAGATTATTTTAGATAAAGAAAATAAAAAACTTACTGTTAAAGATAGCGGGATAGGCATGAGTAAAGATGACTTGATAGAGCATTTAGGTACTATTGCAAAAAGTGGTACAAAGTCATTTTTGCAGACACTTAGCGGTGATGCCAAAAAAGATTCATCATTAATAGGTCAATTTGGAGTTGGATTTTATTCGGCTTTTATGGTTGCTGAGAAGATTGAGGTTATTTCAAAAAAAGCCGGTGAAGAGAAAGCGTATAAATGGATTAGCAGCGGGCATGGAGAATATGAAATAGAGGATGCCAAAAAAGATAGTTTTGGAACGGAAATAATTTTAAATTTAAAAGATGATGAAACAGAATTTTTAGAAGATTATACAATAGAAAATATTGTAAAGAAATATTCAAATCATATACCGTTTCCCATTTTTCTTCTCAAAGAAGAAGAAAAAGATGAAAAGAAAGAGAAAAACTTTGTGCAAATAAATAAGGCATCTGCTTTATGGAGGCTTAGTAAAAATGGAATTAAAAAAGAAGAATATATTGATTTTTACAAGCAATTATCTGGAGACAGCAATGATCCATTATTTTGGACACATACCAATGCTGAGGGTACATTAGAATATTCCACACTGTTTTATATACCTTCTGTTGCGCCATTTGATCTTTTCAGAGTTGACTACCAATCTGGTATTAAATTGTATGTAAAAAGGGTATTTATAACAGATAATGATAAAGAACTGTTGCCAACATATTTGAGATTTGTCAGAGGTATTATTGATTCTGAGGATTTGCCTTTAAATGTAAGCAGAGAAATATTGCAACAAAATATGATACTTTCAAAAATTAAGAAAGCTTCTGTGAAAAAGATATTAAATGAATTGAAAAAAATAAAAGAAAAAGATTTTGAAAAGTACTTAACATTTTATAAACTTTATGGAAAAGTTTTAAAAGAGGGTGTTTATACCGATTTTGAAAATAAAGATTTACTACTTGATCTTTTGTTGTTTAAAACATCAAAAAGAGATAATGTAAGCTTTAAAGAGTATAAAAAAGATATGAAAAAAGATCAAAAATCTATCTATTATATAGTTGGGGAAGATGAAAATCTTTTAAAAAATTCTCCTTTGATTGAGAGTTTTAAATCTAAAGATATAGAAGTGTTAATACTTGATGAAGAAGTAGATTCTATTATCATGCCATCTATAAATGAGTATGATAAAACTCCTGTCAAATCAGTAAATACAAGCGATATTGATGAAGAAGATAAAGACGATAACAAAGAAAAAAATGATGAAAATAAAAAAGAATTTACAAATATAATTGTAAAAATGAAAGAAGTTTTAAAAGATGAGGTTAAAGATATTAAGATTAGTAGCAGACTTAAAGAATCTCCTTCTTGCATAGTTTTTGATAAAAATGATCCTGACTTTACAATGCAAGAAATGTTAAAACAAATGGGGCAAACAAATCTTCCTAAAGTAAAGCCAATCTTGGAAATAAATATAAATCATGATATTCTAAAAAAATTGTTAGAAAATGATTCTTTATCAATTATTAATGATGTTGCTTATATTCTATATGATCAAGCTAGATTGGCTGAGGGGATGAAGTTAGATGACAGCACAGAATTTATAAAAAGAATAAATAAAATATTATCAAAAAGCTTGTAACTATTTTATAGCAGGCAAGAGATATTTATACTTGCCTGCTAAACTGCTTTTAAGTAAAATTTTAGTAAAATCCATTCCTTAAACTATATAAAAACAAAGGATTTTTAAACATGAAAAGAACTTATCAACCGCACAATACGCCAAGAAAAAGAACACATGGTTTCAGGCTTAGAATGAAAAGTAAAAATGGCAGAAAAGTTATCAATGCCAGAAGAGCCAAGGGTAGAAAAAGATTAAGCGTATAAAAAAATTTGAAATAATTAGAGAATCAAAAAGGTTTTCGCAGATTTATAGGATATCTAAAAAAGATTTTAATCCATATATGGTACTGTTTTATGAGCAAAGCGATAAAGAAGAAGTTGGATTTACAGCCAGTAAAAAAATTGGAAATGCTGTAAAAAGGAATTTTGCAAAAAGAAGAATGAGAGCTCTATTTTTGGAGATTAATTCCCATCTAAATAGTGGTTCTTATATTTTGATTGCAAGAGATAAAATTTTATCTTGTAAATATGAAGATATAAAAAAAGGGTTAATTGCTTCTCTTGTAAGAATAAAGGCTTTTAAAAAAGCAAGTTCTTACAATTAGGTTTTTTATGAAAAGAATATTATTGTATATACTGTCATTTTATCAGAGATTTTTGACAGTAGTTTTTGGTTATGGAAGTTGTAGATACTATCCTACCTGCTCAGAATATGCTAAATGGCAAATAGAAAACAATAATGTCATAAAGGCAATCTTTTTTTCTTTGTTAAGAATACTAAGATGTAACCAACTTTTTAGAGGCGGTATTGAGTACCCAACAGTAAGAAGGAATTTTTTATTTCCTATCTTAAGACAGAGAAAAAATGAGCAAATCCATATTAAATATTGGTTTGTTTTAAAAAAAGAAAATATCTTTTATGTTATAAAAGAATTTAAAGGTATAAATAGTGTTAGATAAATTAAGCACACAGCAAAGAGTTATAATAGCTACAGTTTTGAGTTTCCTGTTTTTTGCAGGATATGATTATTTTTTTATTCCAAAAAAGCCAAATGTATCGATCGAACAAAATAGTACAAAAACTCAGATGGCGACTGCTGCCCCTAAAACAGTAGGAACAATAAAAGTATCTTCTGCAAATACTTCATCTCTTAAAACTTCTACGAAAACTACTAAAACTGTAAAAAATGAAAAATCTTTAGTTGTGTTAAAAAGTAAAAATTTTGAAATGGTGCTTGATCAATTTGGCCGAATAAGTAAATTTTATCTAAATGGAAAAAGATATAAAGCAAAAAATGGAAAAAGAGTTCAACTTTTTAATGATTCAAATCTTCCTCTACCATTAGAAATCCGTTTTAGCAATTCAAAATTAAACAAGGAAGCTTTTAAAATACCTTATACTGCCAATAAAACTAAAATTATTATGAATGGTAAACCTGTAAAGATTGTTCTAACACAAAAGTTACCTGATGTAACTGTTGTAAAAACTCTTACAGTTTATCCTATTGGCAAATATACACTTAATATTTCTTTATCAAAATCTGAGAGTTATTTTGTAAGTACCGGTTTTCGCCCTGATGTATTAGCAGGAGGTTATACATTTCATGGTGCATTGATAAAAGGGCATGATGGTAAAATAACAATGATAAAGGATGAGGATGCAAAAGGAGATGAACATTTTGCAAATGCCAAAATAGCAGCAGACAGTGACAGATATTATACAACAGCATTTTATAGTACCAAAAGTAAACTTGATGTTTATATATCTAAAAATGCTAAAAAAGATCCCCTTGTTTTTATAAAAGGAAAACAAAATTATACTATTCATGGCTATATTGGAGTAAAAGAGTTAAAAATTTTAAAATCGATTGATAAGGGATTGGGCGATGTTGTCGAATATGGATGGTTTACCTTCATAGCAAAACCTGTTTTTTTATTACTCAGTTTTTTAGAGTCAATTATAGGCAATTGGGGCTGGGCTATTGTTGCTACTACTTTACTGATTAGAATTGTATTGTTTCCTTTGACTTACAAGGGTATGGTTTCAATGACAAAGATGAAAGAGCTTGCCCCTAAAATAAAAGAAATGCAAAAGAAATACAAGGGTGAACCGCAGAAATTAAATGCACATACTATGGAGTTATATAAAAAACATGGTGCAAATCCGCTAGGTGGATGTTTGCCTATGGTGCTGCAAATCCCGGTATTTTTCGCTTTATACAGAGTCTTGCAAAATTCTGCAGAATTACAAGGGGCCCCTTGGATGCTTTGGATTACAGATTTATCTCTTAAAGATCCATACTATATTTTACCAGTTCTTATGGGTATAACGATGTTTTGGCAGCAACACATTTCTCCAAACAGCATAACAGATCCAACCCAGGCAAAGATTATGAAATATCTACCTGTTGTTTTTACATTTTTCTTTATGACTTTTCCAGCAGGTCTAACTTTGTATTGGTTTGTTAACAATCTATTTTCAATCATCCAACAGTATTATGTAAATTCAATCTTTGCAAAAAAGAAAAAATCAAATAGCATTGAAGAAAAAGGCTAAAAAATGACTATGCAAATAGAATCAAAAACAATAGAAGAAGCATATCTAAAAGCATCTAAAGAGTTTAACTGTTCTGTGGTCGAGCTTGAAATTGACATAATTCAAAGTCCAAGCAGTGGTATTTTGGGTATGTTTAAAAAAAGTGCGATTATCACTGTTTCGAAAAAGAATAAAAATAAAGTAAAAAAATCTGATATCAGCAATATATCTAACGATAAAACTATTGATATGGCTATGAAAGAGATAAAAGATGGTGTTATTAGACTTTTAAATGCAAGTTGTTTTGATATAGAGCTTATAAAAATACAAAAATATAATAATATGACTATTTCTATTTTTCTTGATGGAAAAGATGCTGCTTTGCTAATTGGTAAAGAAGGTTATAGATATAAAGCTTTTTCTTATCTTTTATATAATTGGGCAAACATAAAATATGATATAAATATAAGATTAGAAATAGCTGAGTTTCTAACAAATCAACAAGATATGATTAAAAAATATTTAAAACATGTAATAACAAAAGTAAATAACAACGGAAGAGCACAGACAAAAATATTAGATGGTATATTGGTTAAAATAGCCTTAGAAGAGTTAAGAAGTGAATTTCCTGATAAATATGTCGGTATCAGGACTGCTAAAAATGGTGGAAAATATGTTTTGGTAAACAACTTTAATACAAAAGTGAAGGATGAAGACAATAAATAATACAATAGTTGCAATAGCTACAGCACATGGAATTGGTTCTGTGGCTATTGTCAGAATCAGTGGAAGAAAAGCTTATGAAATAGGCTTGAAAATTACAAAAAAAGAACATTTAATCCCAAGATTTGCTACACTTTGTTATTTACAAGATAAATATAATGAAGTTATTGATGAGGCAATTGTCATATATTTCAAATCTCCTAATAGTTTTACAGGCGAAGATATTGTTGAATTTCAGTGCCATGGAGGTACTGCTGTTGCTGATTTGGTCATGAATGAAGTGATTCATTTAGGTGCAAGGGTTGCAGAGCCTGGCGAATATTCTAAAAGAGCCTTTTTAAATGGTAAAATCGACCTTACCAAGGCAGAAGCAATAGCGAAATTAATCGAAACAAAAAATATAGACGCTGTAAAGATTCTTTCAAGACAATTAAAAGGTGACTTAAAGAAATTTGTTGATGATTTGCGAAATGATTTGGTAGAAATATTGGCTTATGCAGAGGTTAATATTGACTATGCTGAGGAGGATTTGCCAACTGATATTATGGATAGTATTAGTGCAAGGCTTATAAATATTTCTAAAATAATCACTAATTTGATAGAAAGTAGTTTGCGAAAAGAGGGTTTAATAAATGGATTTAATATCTCAATTATTGGAAAACCAAATGTTGGCAAAAGCTCTTTACTTAATAAACTGTTAAATTGCAACAGAGCGATTATAAGTGATATTGCAGGTACAACAAGAGATACAATTGAAGAGGATATAAGAATAGGAACCCATTTGGTAAGGATTATTGATACTGCTGGGGTTAGAGATTCTATGGATCAAATCGAACAAATTGGAGTCCAAAAAAGTATAGAATCTATTGAAAATTCTGATATTGTCCTTATGATGTTTGATAACTCTCAAAACTGCACCCAAGAGGATGAGAAGATTATTGATTTAATTGATAAATATAGTAAAAATAAAAAGATATTTGTATTTCTAAATAAAAATGATTTAAAAAATAAGTTTGATGTAAGTAAAATTGCTAAATATAATCCTATTGAATTTAGTGCAAAAAAAGATGTAAATATTGTCATTGAAACAGTAAAAAAATATTTAGATACTCAAAATATAAATGAATCATTGATACTGACATCAAAAAGGCAAATAACCGAAATTAACGCAGCCTTATATGCGATTAAAAGAGCATATATTCCCTTGGAAAATGGAGAATTAGAACTTTTTGCTTATGAAATAAATGATGCAATTATGCATATAGCTTCAATAACAACAGAATTTGAAAGAGATGAAATCTTAGATAAAATGTTCGGAAGCTTTTGTTTGGGGAAATAATCCGTTAAGAAAACGACAACTGCTTGTCGTTTTTAGGATTTTTCGAGTTTTTTCATGTGCAAACTTGCACGAAAAAAGTCCGGGTACCTTGATAGAGAGCGAAGCGAACGGGTTAATTTGCGAAGCAAATCCAATCAATCCGTTAAGAAAACGACAACTGCTTGTCGTTTTTAGGATATATCCCATAAGGCCTATAAGCCAATAATTAGCACTTTTTTTATATAATTATCGAAAGACTTGCTGCGATATAAGGATATATTCTTATATTACAATAAGTCTAATATAAAATATTTAGGATTAAAGATGGGCAACCTTGATGAGATACTTAAAAAACATAAATTAACAAATGATGAATATAATAATATTTTAAAGATATTAAACCGTGAGCCAAATATGCTTGAGCTTCAAATATTTTCTTCTATGTGGAGCGAGCATTGCTCTTATAAATCAAGCAAAAAGTATCTTAACGGTTTTCCTACAAAAGCTCCATGGGTTATACAAGGTCCTGGTGAAAATGCAGGTGTTATAGATATCGGGCAAGGGATGGCAGCAGTTTTCAAGATGGAAAGTCACAACCATCCTAGTTTTATAGAGCCATATCAAGGTGCAGCCACTGGAGTTGGCGGGATATTAAGAGATGTTTTTACTATGGGGGCTAGACCAGTCGCTAACCTTAATTCCCTTAGATTTGGCAATATAAAAAGAGATGATAAGATAGGTAAATATCAAAGATATTTAGTTCGAGGTGTAGTAGCGGGTATCGGAGATTATGGCAATTGTATGGGTGTTCCTACTATTGGTGGTGAAACTTCTTTTGATGATTGCTATAATGGAAATATTTTAGTAAATGCTTTCACTCTTGGAGTTTGCAAAAGCGATGAGATATTTTATGGTCTTGCCGAGGGTGTTGGCAATCCTGTTATTTATGTTGGCAGTAAAACAGGCAGAGATGGCCTTGGTGGAGCAGTAATGGCTAGTGACAGTTTTACAGAAGAAAATAATGAGTTAAGACCCACTGTACAGGTTGGAGACCCTTTTACTGAAAAATTATTGTTGGAGTCTTGTCTGGAACTTTTTAAAGAGGATTATATTATAGGTATTCAAGATATGGGGGCTGCTGGACTTACTAGCAGCAGTTTTGAAATGGCTGGCCGAAGCGGAAGTGGTATGGTAATGTACCTTGATAAAGTTCCTGCCCGTGAAGAGGGAATGCAACCTTTTGAATTTATGTTAAGTGAATCTCAAGAAAGAATGCTGATTTGTGCCAAGAAAGGGTATGAAAAAAAAGTTTTAGAAATTTTTAAAAGCT
>WFMT01000252.1 GCA_015488975.1 Campylobacteraceae bacterium
AAAAAATAAAAAAGGAAAAAATATGGCAATTTCTAAAGAAGATGTATTAGAATATATATCTAATCTTAGTGTTTTAGAGCTTTCTGAGCTTGTTAAAGAGTTTGAGGAAAAATTTGGTGTTTCTGCGCAACCTACAGTTGTAGCAGGTGGTGCTGTGGCTGAAGCTGCTGCTGAAGAAAAGACAGAATTTGATGTTATTTTAACTGGTGCTGGCGATAAAAAAATAAATGCTATAAAAGTTGTCAGATCTATAACTGGTCTTGGTCTGAAAGAGGCAAAGGCTGCTGTTGAAGAAGTGCCAACTACTTTAAAAGAAGGTATTAGTAAAGATGAAGCTGAAGAGATAAAAAAACAGATTGAAGATGCAGGAGCAACTGCCGAAATAAAATAAATTATAGTGCAGAGTATCCCTCTGCACTATAAAGTACAGACCGTTATAATGGTGTTAATTACTTGCAAATTGATCATTTCAAGTAACTTCTTCTATTTGTTGTATACAACAAAAAAAATACTACTATGAGGTAGAATTCATGATAAATTATATAAAATCAGGGAATAGGCTAAGAGTCGATTTCTCAAAAGTGCAAAAAAACATCAATGTTCCAAATCTTCTACAATTACAGCAAAAAAGTTTTGAATATTTTTTAAATGTTAACAATAATGGTGATAGCGGTATAGAAAATGTTTTCAAATCCATATTTCCAATACATGATTCACAAAACAGATTGACTTTAGAATATGTTAACAGTAAACTGGACAAACCAAAATACTCAGTAAGAGAATGTATAGACAGAGGTTTAACATACTCTGCAAATCTAAAAATGAATATTAGGCTTATACTTTGGGATAAAGATGATAAAACAGGTGAAAAAAAAGGTGTTAAAGATATTAAAGAACAAAGTATTTACATAAGAGAAATACCCCTTATGATAGACAGAGTCTCTTTTATCATAAATGGTGTTGAAAGAGTAGTTGTTAATCAATTACATAGAAGTCCGGGTGTTATTTTCAAAGAAGAAGAGAGTTCTACTTCTTCCAACAAATTGATATATACATCTCAAATTATACCAGATCGAGGATCCTGGTTGTATTTTGAATATGATGCTAAGGATATTTTATATGTTAGAATAAATAAAAGAAGAAAAGTTCCAATAACAATACTTTTTAGAGCATTAGGATATAGCAAACAAGATATTATAAAAGTATTTTATCCGATTCAAAAAATAATTATAAAAGATAATAAATTTCTTATCTCTTTCGAGCCTTCTTTGTTTTTGGGAAGGGTTGATTTTGATTTATATGATGAAAAAGGCAACCTTCTTATAAAAGAGGGTAAAAGGCTTACAAAGAAAAAAGCTGAAAAATTTCAAGAAGAAGGGGTTAGATGGATAGAGTATCCAACAGAAATTCTTATAAATAGATTTTTATCTTCTCCTGTAATTGATAATGAAAGTGGTGAGATTTTATTTGATACTTTAACTCAATTAGATGAAAATAAAATGATTGATCTTATTAAAAATGATTGCAAAGAGATAGAAATTGCAAATGATTTAGCTGCTGGAGTTGATGATGCGATAATAAATTCTTTTTTAGCTGATTTTGAAACACTTAAACTGTTAAAGCAAACTGAGGAGATTGATGATGAAAATGATCTCTCTGCTATTAGAATTCATAAAGTTATGAGACCGGGAGAACCGGTTACTAAAGAAGCAGCTAAAAAATTTGTAAATGATTTATTTTTCAATATCGAAAGATATGACTTAACAAAAGTCGGCAGAATGAAGATGAACCACAAGTTAGGTTTAAATATTCCAGATTATATTACCGTATTGACAAATGAAGATATAATAAAAACAGCAAAATACTTAATAAAAGTCAAAAATGGACAAGGTCATATTGATGACAGAGATCATTTGGGAAATAGAAGAATAAGAGCTATAGGCGAACTTTTGGCAAATGAGCTTCATACAGGATTAATTAGAATGCAAAAGGCTATAAAAGATAAGTTTACCACTTTAAGTGGAAATATCGAAGATATAATGCCTTATGATTTGATAAATTCAAAAATGATAACAAATTCTATAATGGAATTTTTCACAACAGGTCAACTTTC
>WFMT01000253.1 GCA_015488975.1 Campylobacteraceae bacterium
ATGAGTGCATAAGCGGCTTTGCACTTAGTGATGCTGATAAAGAGGAACTCTGCATTATCATAGAGAAAAAAATAGGCCCAAAACCAGCTCCAAGAAACAGGGCACATATAAAATGGGCAATTAGAATTTATGAGTTGCTAGGAAAATAATTGTATGTTTACGAAGCCTTTAAGCTATATCATCACTGAAAAAAATCTCATCAATGCATATGAGAGTATTAATAAAGCCTCATGGGGTATTGATGACGTAACTTTTGAAGAGTTTGAACAAGACTTTCATGATAATATTGAAGGTCTTGTGCAAAATGTCATTGAAGGAACATATATACCAGAACCATTGGAAAAGATACTCATAAACAAGCCAGATTCAAATGAAAAACGCCCTATAGGGCTTAGCGCCATAAAAGATAAGCTTATTCAACGGGTACTTTATGAAAATCTTAATCCCTACTATGATAAACTTTTTTCAAATGCTTCATATGCTTACAGGCCAGACAAATCAACGCTTAAAGCTATCAATAGAACATCGCAGTATCTTGATGAAAAAAATCATGTAGTGCTTAAAACAGATATAGACAACTTTTTTGAGACAATTA
The DNA here is from genome assembly GCA_015488975.1 of Campylobacteraceae bacterium. GTDB lineage: Bacteria > Campylobacterota > Campylobacteria > Campylobacterales > JALSKU01 > JALSKU01. The sequence continues at coordinate 596 of WFMT01000253.1, forward strand.
ATCATGATATTTTGTTCACTATTCTTGATAAAGAAATAAAAGATAAAAGCCTTATTCGTCTTATATCTCTCTTTGTTCAAATCGGAAATTTTCAAACACAAAACTATGAAGACCATTTTTCTGGCGTTTATCAGGGTGACATTCTTTCTCCTCTATTATCAAATATTTATTTAAACAAAATGGATAAATACTTGGAAAAAAATAGTATAAAATTTGTACGCTATGCCGATGATATTGTACTCTTTTTTCAAAAGAAAAATGATGCCTATAAAACACTTAAAGATGTGAAGAAATTTTTAAAATCACTCAAACTTAAACTTGAGTTTGATAAAACACAAGTCGTACATATTAGCGATGGTTTTACCTTTTTAGGCATAGAATTTCAAGGAAGAAATAGGGAAATATCAGATGATAGACTAGAAAAAAGTTTACAAAAACTTCATTTATTAGCACAAACAAAAGAGGGATTTGTTACTTTTACTCAAAATGTAAATAATTATCTTCGAGGTGTAAAAAATTACTATCTTAAGATCATCACACCAAACGCGTCCCAATATCTTCGTCTGCGACAAACACTAAATGACACCCTGGTTCACAAAGTTTATCTTGCAAAAAAGAAAAAAACCATTACAACAAAAAAAGAGTTTAAAATCTTACTCGATAAAGTAAAATTAGAGATACTTTTTGATGTTGAATCGAAAAAAAATCAAATAAATCATATCATTGCTCTCGCTTATGAAAAATATTTATCAGAAAAATCTTATAAAGATACAAGTACAAAAATAGCAAAACAGAAAAATAAATATGCTAAAAAATTTGCTAATGATACTACTTTACATATAGCACAAGAAGGGCTGATGTTGGGAATTGCAAAAAATAAATTTACTCTTAAAAAGTATGCAAAAGTACAAAAAACTTTTCCTCTTAATAAAATCAAAAGAGTTGTTTTTGAGGGAAATGGATATTCACTAAGTACAAATGTTATAAAAAAATGTGCAGAAAATGACATCACTATAGATTTTATTTCAAAAAATGCACAACCTTATGCATCATTAATCACTTATAAAGCGAGTATGGCACAAATTGTAACGCATCAAGCAAAACTCTTAGGGACACCATTACATCTTCAACTTGCAAAGTCTTTCATAAAAGGTAAAGCAAAAAATCAACTCAATTATTTAAAATATCTCAACAAATATCATAAATTCTTAGACAAACAGATAACTTCTATTGGACACTCTATCATAAAAATAAGAACTGCAAGTAGTGTTGAAGAAGTCATGGGATTTGAGGGAAGTATCTCTGCGAGTTATTGGTATGCCTTGAAACTTATATTGAAAGTACCTTTTGAAAAACGCATAACTTATGGTGCAAAAGATATTGTAAACTCTTCACTAAATTATGGGTATGCTTTTTTATATGGAAAGGTGCAACACTCTTTGGTTTATGCAGGGCTTAATCTTAACATATCATTTTTACATGCCATAGATGGTAATAAACCGACACTTACGTTTGATATGATAGAGGAGTTTAGAACCTTTATGGTTGATCGTGTTATTATCTCTATGCTTAACAAAGAAGAACCGATTAAGTTGGCAAATGATGGACTCCTTACAAAAACAAGCCGTCAGCTTATAGCCAAAAATATTAAAGAGAAGCTCGGTAGTTATAC
>WFMT01000254.1 GCA_015488975.1 Campylobacteraceae bacterium
GAATGAAAAAAAAAGATTAGACTATTATCACAAAGTTAAGTTACTATCCATAAGTTTCTTTTAATTAAAATATTAAGAATCTTGAAGTTAATATAAAATAATTATTGAGCATATTTATTAAGTTACATAAAAGCAAAAAGAGCATAGAATACATTATGGAAAAAGATTATCTTTGGAATAATTAAATTAGTTATATTAATATAACTAATTTATCAATATTATTTCTTGTAATTTTTTAACAATCTAATAAAAAGGAGAAAACGATGAAAGATCAAAACATTCCGACATCAAGACGGTCCTTTATCAAAGGTGTTGCTTCGGTAGGAGCTATAACTTGGTTTGCACCAATGGCTTTTGGAGAAAGGCTTCCAGCGGGTCCTGTTCTAAATAGAAAAAATATTCCAACAGCTACTCATTGGGGTTCCATAAAAGCAAATGTCAGAGGAGGAGAATTTACGGATATAACCGCTTTTAAGGATGATTTTCCATTGCCAATGACTCAAGCATTGGCTGATCGCGAGAATGCACAAAACCGTGTTAAATACCCAATGGTCAGGGAAGGTTTTTTGAAGTATGGCCATAAAAGCGATACTTCAAAAAGAGGAAGAGACAAATTTGTCAGAGTCAGCTGGGATAAAGCTTATGAACTCGTGGCAAATGAATTAAAAAGAGTTAAAAAAGAGTATGGAAATTCATCAATTTTTGCTGGCAGCGTGGATTGGCATAGTGTAGGAAAACTAAATGCGTCACCAACACTTTTAAGAAGAATGCTTAATCTCTTAGGTGGTTTTACAGATGACACAGGAGATTTTAGTGTTCAAGCTGCGATGACAATACTACCACATGTTACCGGAAACATTGAGGTATATGATAAGCAAACAGCTTGGCCAACCATCATAGAACATACGGATACGGTTGTTCTATGGGGAGCAGATTTGCTTAAAAATAACCAAATAGGCTGGAGCCCGCCTGATCATTATGCATATAATATGATAAAAAAACTAAAAGCTTCAGGGAAAAAAATAATCTCCATAGACCCGAGAAAAACTGAAACAACTGAGTATTTAAATGCTGATTGGGTAGCTGTAAGACCAAATACAGATGTGGCCATGATGTTAGCAATAGCACATACTCTATACAAAGAAAATTTATATGATAAAAAATTTTTAGATAAGTATACTTACGGATTTGATAAATTTCTTCCATATTTACTTGGAAAATCTGATGGTATAGAAAAAACTCCACAATGGGCAGAAAGTATAACAACAATCGATGCTGAAACTATCAAAAAAATTGCAAGACAAATGGCCAAAGGTAGAACAATGATCATGAGTGGTTGGGCAATCCAAAGAGCAGACCATGGTGAACAGCCACCTTGGATGATAGTTACTTTAGCCTCTATGTTAGGTCAAGTCGGACTTCCAGGTGGTGGCTTTGGCTTTAGTTATCACTATGCATCAGGTGGTTCTCCGGAAGCAAACGCTCCGTCATTGCCTGGTATTTCAGCTGGAAACAACCCTGTAAAAGTACAAATTCCATTTGCGCATGCTGTTAGCGACTTGTTGCTAAACCCAGGCAAGGTTATAGATTTTAATGGAGAAAAAATAAAATATCCAGACATCAAGCTTGTTTATTGGGCGGGAGGAAATCCTTTAGATCATCAAATGGATAGAAATAGAGAAATAAAGGCTTGGAGAAAACCTGAGACAATCATAATAAATGAGATTTACTGGACTTCAACTGCAAAATATGCTGATATAGTTTTACCGGTTACAACAACTTTTGAAAGAGATGATATTGATGTTTTAAGTGAATATAGCTTTAAATATATAGTTGCTATGAAAAAAACAGTAGAACCCCGTTATGAGTCAAAAGATGATATTGATATTTTTGCTGGAATCTCTAAAAAATTGGGATTTGAAAAAAAATATACTGAGGGAAAAAGTAGCTTAGACTGGATAAAACATTTTTATGGTATTGCCAGCAAACAAGCTAAATTTAAAAAGCTTCCTATGCCTACATTTGAAGAATTTTGGGAAAAAGGCTTTGTTGAATTTCCAGTTACAAAAGAAGCAGAGCAATGGGTACGATATGGAGACTTTAGAAAAAATCCGATCGCAAATCCTCTTGGAACCCCTACGGGTAAAATTGAAATCTACTCAAATACTATAGAAAAATTCAATTATCCAGATTGTAAAGCTCATCCTACTTGGTTTGAGCCTATTGAATGGCTTGGAAATAAAAAGGAAACTAAAAAATATCCATTTCATCTAGTATCTTCGCATCCAGAATTTAGGCTACACTCTCAACTTGATAACACTTGGCTTAGAAGTTTATATGAAGTTGATAGAAGAGAGCCTATGTGGATTAATCCAAAAGATGCGCAAAGAATTGGTGTAAAAAACAATGATGTAGTAATGGTACACAATAAAAGGGGTAAATTCTTAGCTGGAGTAGTTGTAACAGATAGAATGCGTGAACATGTTATATGTGTACACGAAGGTGCTTGGTATGACCCTGATAAGCCAGGTGAGATAGGCGCTATGTGTAAACATGGAAATATAAATACCGTTACCTTGGATAAAGGCACTTCTAAGTTGGCTCAAGGAAATATCGCCAATACTGTTTTGGTTCAAGTTTCTAAATACGAAAAACAGCCACCAAGAGTAACAGCATTTGATGTTCCAGCTGGAGGATGATAGATAATGAATAAATTTATACTTTTAACAGCATCAGTTTCTTTTGCTTTTATGAGTATTGCTTTTGCAAAGGGAGATGATATGTTTGTATCGTCTCCTTCTGCTATATATGCCAGCAATACTCACACAAAATCCATAGGAATGCTAGATTTGGGCGCAAAAGTAAATATTATGAATAAAAAAGGTAAATGGTATAAAGTCAAAGTTTACGGCTGGAGTCAGAAAGGATTGCCATCAGTCATATACGCCTTTAATGGCATAAGGATAAAAAAAGCTGTTCTGACTAAAGACGGTGAAAAACTTACTAAAATTCTAAAAGTGGCAAAAGATAAAGAAACAGGACTTACTTGGAAAGAAGTTGAGCTAAAAACAGCATGGATAAATGAAAAATATTTATCTAAAAATATGAAAAAGGTATGGAAGAGAGCCATAACTCTTTTTCATAATAGATGCACAATGTGCCATGCTCTCCCAAAATCAACAAAATTTACAGCCAATCAATGGCCTTCAACACTAAGAGTCATGTCAAAAAGAGCCGCACTCAACAAACAACAGACAGATTTTGTTTCTAAATTTTTACAATATCATGCAAAAGATACAATAAAATTTGCTAAATAGCCAATATAAAAGAGAGAATTTTTCTCTCTTTTATAAGATATCACTTAATCTCTTCAAAACAACAACCATCTTTATCATATTTGTAAGTCTCCAATCGGGTTTCACCAAATTGTACTATCATTTTGCACTCATCAAAATTTTTTCCTTTTTGAAGAGCTTTTTTTATAACATCATAGATAAAAGCCCTTGTATTAAAAATAGGGGTCGAGGAAGTACCCTTATATGCAAATTTTTCTCCATCTATCTCTTTCAACCCCTCTCTTCTAAGATATTTATCAAAAGAATTTTTATCTTCCAGATTTTTTACATCAACAACTACCAAAACTTCATATTCTTTATTATTCATAATTTTCCTATACCTCAATAAATTTTATCTCTTTGCTTGAGAGATAACATAAATATGCTTTTACTTCACAATTTTTTATAGATTTTACAGCTTTTTTATACTCTTGGACTTGTATAAAATGTTCTTCTTGAAAAAAATTAGAACTTTTATAATCAACTATAATATATTTATTTTTACTCTCAATTAGCAAATCTATCTGTTTTAATTTATTATCATATACAAACGCTATCTCTTTGTGAAATATATTTTTATAAATTATTTGGTTAAAAAAATCATTTTGTAAAAGTAATTCTACTCTTTTTTTTATATCATTTAGCATTTCAAAATCCAAACTGTCTAAATATCTATTTTTCGTGGCCATAAATGCATCCTCTAAAGACTCTTTGTTAAAATTATCCATCATTTCAAGCATATAATGAAGTCCTATACCAAAACTTACGGCTTGAAAATTTGTCTCTTTTTTATTTTTAATTGTTTTGGTTAAACTTTTTTCCTGCTTGCCGGTTTTGAACTCTTTATAATCAAAATCATCAAAAGAATTTTTTTCTTTTTTGTGTTCTTTATTTACTGGAAACATACCTGCTTCATACTCTTGTAATGCCAAATCATCAAAACTTGAATTTTTTTCTTTTTTGAGGATAAACAATGATTCTTTGGCCCTTGTAAAAGCGACATATTTAGCATTTAATTCATCTTCTATTTGTAAATTTTTTTCTTTTTGAAGTGCTATGTCATATTCATTATCGATACATTCTCTATTTTTGCCTTTTAAAAATATATTTTTTATTTCCATGTTTTCTTCGCAAATTATAAATGAACTTCTATCTGTTTGTTTTCTTTTTAATCTATCGCAAACTAAAGCATGCTTAAACTCTAAGCCTTTTGATTTGTGTATAGTTAAAATTTTAAGCCCATTCGCCTCTTTGGAAGCTATTTCCGCATTAAAATCATCTAAATAAAATAAAAAACTCTCTATATCTAAAAATCTATAACTTTGTTCTAAAAATTCCAAAATAGCCTCATGTCCAAAATCAAACATATCAACAATTTTCATAATAAACGCAGAAGGTTTTAAAAAAAGGTCAAACCCTTTCAAATCAAGTTCTTCGTCCCAATCTTTTCCAACTAAACTTAAAAAGTTTATTTTATATAGTTCATCTTTGAAATACAGATACTTCATAGCTTCGATAATTGCTTTGACTTGAAGATTATTTTTAAGTAAAATATTCATCCATGTAGCGATTTTAATATTTTTGAATTCTTTTTTTATCTCCTCTTCCAAGCTTAATGCATCATCATTTGTATAAGTCAGTATAGTGATATCATTCTCATCAATATTATTTTTTAAAAGTTTGCCGATTGTTGATATTACTTGCTTTATCACTTCATCATTGCAGACAACTTTAACAAATCCACCATTTTTTGTACTTGCTTCTTGATTAAAGTAACCATTTATTTTATCTTTAAAAACAAAATTTACAAAATTTACAACTTCTTTTTTACTTCTATAATTTTTATACAGCCTTTCTACTTTCAAGTTATAATCAAATGCAATTTTATAAAACAATTCTTTACTCCCGCCTCTAAATCTGTAAATAGATTGCTTAATATCGCCCACATAAAAAAGAGTTTTTTTATGGCTGACACCATAGCCGGAAACAACTTCATCAAAAAGCGGTTTCAAAATCTTATATTGCAAAATACTTGTATCTTGAAATTCATCAATCAAAATATGATCAAATTTCGCATCTAATCTAAAATAAAAAAAATCTCTATCAATTTCACTTGATAAAATCATATATGTAAAGTTGGCAATATCACTAAAACTAAGATCATTTAAACTTTTTTTGATTTTAATATTAATTTCTTTGTAGAGTTTAAAAAATGCGAAAAGATTTTTTATATATTTTGATTCTCTAAAGAGAAAATATTTTTTTATTTCCTTTTTTATTTGCAAGAAAATCTCATCCATTTGCATCTTATAACATTTTTTAAAATCCCCATATTCTCCAAGAGATTTTTTGCAAAACCAACTTTTTTTATAAATTTCATCTATCTTTTCTACTTCAAGTGAATTTTTACCTCTATTTGACAGTTTTTCGCATTCTGTTAATTCGTGTTTTAATGTTTCAAACAACTCCCATAAAGTTTTTTCATCAAAATGATTTATCTCTTGTTTGATTGGTTTTTGTATAGTTTTTGTATAAAAATAAAATAGTATTTGAATTATATTATTAAGCTTTTTATCTTCAAAAGAGGCAAACTTGACAAAATCATTATAAAGAGAATTTTTAAGTAATGAGCCAATAAATAAAGATATAAACTTATCTTCCTCCTTTTTTTGCTCAATTGTAAAATCAGGCAACAGCCCCGCATATAAGGAAAACTTTCTTAGAATCATAGTGCAAAATTTATCAATAGTTAAAATATAAATATCATTTTTCAAAAATTTTAAAAACATCTCCTCCTTTTTTTTCAATATCTCTTCTTTTGAAATTTCTAAAACTTTGCTTATCTCATTTAACTCATTTTTATACTCATTTTTATCTATATTTTTAAGAGTCCTTTCAATCCTCTCTCTCATCTCATTTGCCGCTTTATTGGTAAAAGTCAGAGTCAATATCTTATTTGGTGAAGCACCTGAAAAAAGAAGGGATATATATCTAATAGTAAGTGCAAATGTTTTTCCACTACCGGCACTCGCCTCATAGGCTAAAAAAGGCTCTAACATCATGCCTCCCTTTTGCAAATGATGGCATAAGGACAATATCGACAGGTTTTTAAATCATTTGTCATTACAAAATTCTGTTTTTTATTTTTTAACAATGAAAATTTTTCTTCCATAAGCTCCAATTTTTCTTCAAAAAAAGCTTCCTTTTTAAGATCTGCATTTTTTAAATCATAAAAATATAATCCTTCAATTTCACCTAAATTTTTTACTAAGTAGTAGTAAAATTCCATTTGAAAATCTTTACTTTTTTCAAAAGTTTTTTGAGTAGATAATTTTACTTTGCCGCTTTTGTAATCAATTAAACTAAATTTTTTATCTTTTATATCGATTCTGTCAATCTTTCCATTTATGTTGAATCCTAAAAATTTGGCCTCTAAGGAAATCTCTTTGTGTAAGACTTTGTACCCTTCGTTAAATCTTTGTATTTCCATTTTTGCAAAATCTTTTAATCTCTCTATCCATATATCGATTTGAAATTTTAGTATTTTATCATTTTTAATATCCTCATATAAAAAATGTGAGAGGCGAGAAAGCAACTCTTTTTCATCACTGTAACTTTCAGATTTTGTATAAAGTTTTTTCAATGCCTCATGCAGTTTTATACCTATTAGTCTATCATCAACCTTTGAAGTAGGGATTTGAGCCTCTTGTAATTTTTTAATATACTTAAAATAGTATTTTCTTTTACATTCAAGATAAATTTTAAATGATGTTGAGGACAGAGAGACTTTTTTAAAATCATATTCCATAAAAAGGTCCTCTTTTTTATATCTATTTATACTTTTTTGTTTTGGAAGAAGGAGGTTTAAAAGATTTTTATGATCAAATTTTTCTTTATTGGCTACTTTTATATTAAGCTCATCCAAAAACATAGATGGCTTTTTAGCATCATTTTCTACCCCGCAAATTGCACTTTTTTTAGCATTTAAAAGTATATTGTGATAATATCCTTTTTGTAGATTTTCTCTATCTTTTAAAGTTGGAAGATTTGTTTTTTTTCTGATAGCATTTGACAAAAAAAGATCTTTTGAATTTTTTTTAGGAACCGTATCATCGTTAAAATCGACTATTATAACTCCTTTATATTTCACAAGCCTACTTTCTAATACCCCCATAACAGTAACTTTTCCACCTTTTGTATCATCTATACTATTATCTTTCAGTCTCAATAAAAAAAGATATATTATATCTTTTAAAGTATAGTTTGCAAGCTCACTCTCTACTCTTTTAAATCTAAAAAGTTCACTTTTATATATCTTTATCTCTTCAAAATCATCGCCGTCTCTTATAAAACTTCCAAGAAAATTTTGCAAATCTATCTCAAAACCTTTTTTATAAAAAAATTGTTTCAAATTCTCAAATTCGATATCTTTAAAATACTTCCTAATTCTATATAAATTTTCTATGTTTGCTTCATCCATATATTTATATATTGCATCAACTCTTTTATAAATAATACTATCAACATAAGAAAATCCCATAGCAAAGTTAAAAATATTTTTTTTATCAAACTCTTTGAGCATAGGTACAAAGTTTTCATCAGGTGTTATAACAACAATATCCTCAGCATCAATCCCATAGTTTAAAAAATCATATATCTTTTTTTTCACATAAGCAACCTGTTCTACTTTGTTTTGTGTAAAAAATATATCCGTTTTGTTTATACATGATGAGATTTTTGTTTTTTTAAGTATGGTTTTGTCTGTAATATCTATGATATAATTACAACTATCTTCCAAATAAATATCTAAAGTTTTAAATTTTTCAACCATTTTTTTATTAAAAGTATTTGTTTGAAAATGGATTATAAGCTTAGCTTCTTTTGCAACTTTTAAAAATAATTCCATTTCAAAATTATTAAGATAGCCATCTAAATATAATTCAATCTTTTTAAACCTTTTTAAATACATTTTATTTAATTCATAAATATTTGGCAAGGTTATTTTATCAAAATATCTTTTTTCTTCTAAGATATTTTTATAATTTTCTAAAAGTTGTCTTAAAATATTTAAATGCTCTCCATACTCCGCATAAGTATCTTTTGTATCTATTTGTTTAATATTTACTTTTTCAAGTGATAATTCTTCAAAAAAGCCAAATAAAAAATCACTTGATTTTAAAAAAGATATATACTCTTTTTTTATCCTAAGTTTAGAAAAATTTTCAAAATCTGCAGCTTTTTTTAAAAACAATATTCTTTTGTCTTTATCTATCATAGTTTTATCTTTTATTAAAACTACTTTATTTTCAAATTCATCTATAGTCATACTTTTGCAGATAAAATCATTATTTAAATTTTTTAAACTATTTCTGATACTTCTATGCGTGGGATAAATTTTCAACATACTTTTAATCCTTTTACTGCTAAAATGTATTATACTATATTGACATTTAAGAAATATAATAATATGATACTAAGTGATAAAAAAGTGACTTATCTTATAATAATCATAATTTTTTATTAATACTACAATAACATGGGGAAATAATATGGCAAAGTCAGATTTTAAAAAACATATATACAGATACAAACGGTACTATACTTATATGATCATAACGGCAGTTGCTCTTATCCTGCCATGGTTCACTATAAACGGAAATCATTTCTTTTTATTGGACTTCTCACGCATGGTCGTCAATCTATTTTTTGTAAAATTTAATATGCAAGAGTTATATCTTATGCCATTTTTGCTTATACTTGGTTTTTTAGGTGTATTTTTTATGACAACATTGGGTGGAAGAGTGTGGTGTGGATGGACTTGTCCACAAACGATATTTAGAGTTATATATAGAGACCTTATACAAACAAAATTATTACATATCAGAAAAAGTATTCAAAATAAACAATCTCCAAATAAAAAGGGAACTACAATAAAACTTATTTTAGCTGTACTGATTTGGTCAATATTAGCTTTAGTAGCAGGATCTGATTTCATGTGGTACTTTATCCCGCCTCAAACTTTCTTTCAATATATTCAAGAACCCGCCCAACACCCGGTTTTAATGGGATTTGTACTTACAATAGCAGGATTTCTTATATATGATATAACAAGGATGAAAGAAAACTTTTGTATTTATGTGTGTCCTTATGCAAGAGTCCAATCTGTAATGTACGATGAAGAAACCATTCAGGCAGTTTACGATACTGATAGAGGTGGCATCATATACAAACAAGACCCAAGAACCGGAGTTTCCATAGGTAAAAAACAGGTAAATAATAAAAAAGAGTTATTAGAA
>WFMT01000255.1 GCA_015488975.1 Campylobacteraceae bacterium
AAACTTGGAAAAATTGATTGAAAAATGTGATAATTTCAAGATATAAAATCATGATCAAAGGATAATTTTGAATAAAAAAGCAGGAATTCAAGATGAAAAATTAGGTCTTAAAGAACTCATTGCCATGGGAGTTGGAGGCATGGTTGGAGGTGGGATATTTTCAGTTCTTGGCTTATCTGCTGATTTGGCAGGACATGGAGCTTTTATAGCTTTTGGTCTTGGAGGAATCATAGCATTGCTTACAGGATGGTCTTACTCTAAACTTGGTCTTTCTTATAAAAGCGAGGGTGGCAGTTTTACCTATCTTGAAAAAGCTTTTTCAAACCAAAACATTGCAGCACTTGGCGGATGGCTACTGATAGTCGGATATATAGGAACTCTCTCTTTGTATGCTTATACTTTTGGAGTATATGCAAAAGCTATGTTTGATGATGGTACTTACAGTATTGCTTTGCAACATCTCTTTGAATCAGGCATACTGCTTACTTTTTTAGGTGTCAATCTTTACGGAGTAAAAGCAGCCGGACATACAGAAGATATCATAGTTATAATAAAAGTTATTATTTTATCTTTATTTGCGGTAATAGGTCTTTTCTACATCAAGTCCAACCATGTATTGCCTATTTTTAGTAATGGCGAAATGGGGGTCTTAATGGGTGCTGCACTTATCTTCGTGGCTTATGAAGGGTTTGAGCTGATACCAAATGCTATAAATGAAACTAAAAATCCCAATAAAAATATCCCCCGTGGCATTATGTACTCTATCATTATAACTATTTTTATATACATCTTGGTATCTTTAGTAGCTGTTGGAAATCTAACTCCACATGAAATTGTAAAATATAAAGAAGATGCTTTAGCTATAGCTGCCAAACCCTTTTTGGGAAACGCAGGCTTTTTACTCATATCACTTGGGGCTTTACTTTCAACCTCATCAGCAATCAATGCTACATTATTTGGTACCGCAAGGCTTGGAAAAGTTATGTCTGAGCAAAAAGCACTGCCAAAACTGTTTTCTATGAGAGAAAGAACAAAAAATATCCCGTGGGTTAGTCTTCTTCTTATAAGTATAATTACGATAATATTTGTAAATATAGGAGATTTAACAATAATATCTTCTTTTTCAAGTTCTAGTTTTTTATTGATTTTTGCATCAATAAATCTTTCTGCTTTTAAGCTGAAAAAAGATATAAAAATCTCATATCTTCTACCTCTTGCAGGTTTGATATTGTGCATGATATCTTGGTTTACTTTGATATACTACCTGTGGGAACACAATAAAAACAGTCTGTTAATGATAGGTATATTTTATTTATCTATCATTATTTTAGAATTTATTTTTAGTAAAAGAAGAATGTTGTCAATTAGTTAACACAGTGTAATGCAATTTTATGATAAAATTTCACTAAAATTCTAAAAGGGAAAAAATGTGGAATTATAAATTATTTCCAAAAGAAAAAGAGATAATAACTAAATTTGGCAAGTACTCAACAATTGCCGGTATTGTTTTGTCTCTTGTTGGAATTGGGGCTTTTTCATATCCTTTCTATGCATCTGTTATGACAGTTGCTTTTATAGCCTGGATTATGATATTTTCAGGATTTACAACTGGATACTTTACATTTATCAGTAACCGTGAAGACTGGCTGGGATGGCTTAAAACTATTATACTTATAGGTACTGGCTTAATGATTTTATATTACCCTGTAACTGGTATTGAAGCAGTCGGTTTTCTTTTCGCAATTTATTTTTTTATGGATGGTTTTGCCGGGTTTGCTCTTGGATCTTCTATGTATCCCTCAAAAGGATGGTGGATTTGGCTACTTAATGCTTTTGTATCATTGGGGTTAGGTGTTATTTTTTTAATCTCCTGGACTTCCATACAGCAAGAATCATGGCTTATAGGCATATATGTAGGGATAAGTTTATTTTTTGACGGATTAACTTTGCTTTTCATGGGCAATAATTTCAAAAAGTTTGACAAATGACAACAGAAAATAAAATGGAAAATAAAAAAGCTTTTGGAATCATCAGTGCAGTTATGCTTGGAATTGGCTCGATGGTTGGAGCCGGTATATTTATAGTTATAGGACAAGCCGGCTCAATAGCAGGAAATATCGTATGGGTCTCTTTTATATTTGGAGGTATTGCGGCTTTACTTAGTGGATATTCACTGGCAAAACTTGCTTTAGAGTATCCATCTCGTGGCGGAATAGTAGAATATTTGGTTCAAAGTTATGGAGAGGGTGTTTTTTCAGGTTCTGCTGGAGTTTTGTTTTATTTTTCAGGATTGGTTGCCATAGCCGCTGTTGCAAAATCTTTCGGAGTATATGCGGCAACTTTTATGCAAGGAGGAGATGCCCTTTGGATCAATATATATGCTGTTGGAATTGTAATTATTTTTACTATCATAAATCTTGTGGGTGCCAGTATAGTTGCAAAGTCTGAAAATATCATAGTTATTATAAAACTTACTATATTGATAGTTTTTACAATAGCAGCTCTTTTTAATGTTAGTCCAAAACTCTTAAGTGTTTCTGATATGCCACCTATGAAAGATATGTTTTTTGCCATTGGTTTGACATTTTTTGCTTATCAAGGTTTTAGTGTTATTACAAATGCTGTTGAAGATATGAAAGATCCAAAGACCACAATGATGCGTGCAATGTTTATCGCCATATTATTTGTAGCTGCTTTGTATATTCTGACAAGTGTATCCGTCCTCGGTAATCTCCCTTTGGATGAAATTATAAAGACAAAAGATTATGCATTAGCAACTGCTGCTAAACCAGCCTTTGGTGAATGGGGATTTAAAATCATGGCACTGACAGCACTGCTTGCAACTGCTTCGGCAATAAATGCGACACTTTATGCAGTAGCAGATATCGGCTATACCATGGCAAAAGAGGGTAATTTACCAAAAGAGTATGAGTATAAGGTT
>WFMT01000256.1 GCA_015488975.1 Campylobacteraceae bacterium
AAAAAACAAATGGATAGATTTGTAAAAGTTTTAAAGGAAGTATTATGAGCATATTTGATAACTCTAAAAAAGGAAGAAAAGGAGTTAAACTTCCAATGATAGATGTGGATACAAAGATAGAATTTTCAAATAAACTTTTAAGAGAAAACAAAGCTAAACTCCCTGAACTAAGTGAGCTTGATGTTGTTCGACATTTTACAAGACTTTCAAACAAAAACTTTTCCATAGATAAAAACTTTTATCCTTTGGGGTCATGCACCATGAAATACAACCCTAAAATAGAAGAAAAAGTAGCATCGCTTGAAAGCTTTAATGCAGTTCATCCCCATTTGATATTAAATGACTTAAGTGAAGATATACAAGGTTCACTTGAAATCATTTCAAAAAGTGAAGAATTGTTTTGTGAGATGACAGGGATGGATGCTTTTACCCTTACGCCTCAAGCTGGGGCTCACGGAGAGATGACAGGTATCATGCTTATTCACGCTTACCATCAAAACAAAGGTAATAAAAAAAGATATGTTATAGTCCCTGACTCATCTCATGGCACAAATCCTGCGACTGCATCTATGGTGGGATATGAAGTTATCACTATAAAAAGTGATAAGAGCGGAGATATGAATATAAATGAATTTAAAGAAAAGATGAGTGATGAGGTGGCTGCTGTTATGCTAACTGTACCAAATACTCTGGGTATCTTTAATCCTAAGATTAAAGAGATATGTGACATCGCTCACTCACATGATGCTCTGATGTACTATGATGGAGCTAACTTAAATGCAATACTTGGAGTAGTAAGACCAGGAGATATAGGTTTTGATGTAACCCATCTAAATCTTCATAAAACATTTGCCACACCTCATGGCGGTGGTGGTCCTGGAAGTGGTCCTGTGGGAGTGAAAGAATTTTTAAAACCGTTTTTACCAAATCTTCAAGTAGAGAAAAAAGATGGTGAGTATGGATTTAAAAAAGTCAGTGAACAGTCTATCGGTAGGATTTCACCATTTTTTGGAAATTATATGGTAACTCTTAGAGCTTTGGTTTATATCTTGATTCTTGGAAAAGAGGGACTTTTAAATGTCAGCAAAAAAGCTGTACTAAATGCTAATTATATAAGAGTAAAATTAAAAGAGTATTATGACATGCCTTATGATATGCCTTGTATGCATGAGTGTGTTTTAAGTGCCGCAAGTCTCTTAAAAGAGCATAAAGTAAGGGCTTTGGATATAGCTAAATATTTACTGGATTTTGGATTGCATGCACCTACTGTTTATTTTCCGCTTATAGTCAAAGAGGCTATTATGATTGAGCCTACTGAGACTGAAAATAAAGAAGATATTGATTATTTTTGTAAAAAAATGATAGATGCAGTAACTTTGGCAAAGCAAAATCCGACAGTTTTTCATGACTTGCCAAAAACTCTACCGGTTTCAAGACCAGATGAAACAAAAGCAGCAAGGGAGCTTGACATCTGCCAATGTTAAAAAGATGGAAGTTTATTATAGACAATAAGCACTTAAGTGCCAGAAAAAATATGCAAAAAGATAAGGAATTGTTTGAATCATTTAAAGATGGCGATACTCCTGTTTTTAGAATATATAACTGGCAAAAGTGCTTTACCTATGGAGTTTCCCAAGATATAAAAAAGATCGATTTAGATTATGGAGATGATAATGCTAAAAGGATTACAGGAGGCGGCATCCTTTTGCATGGTCATGATATTTCATACTCTATCATAACAGATACTAAAAGTCTAAAGGGAATGAATGTAAAAAAAAGCTATGAGTACTTTTGCGAATTTATCTTGGAGTTTTATCGTTTTTGGGGTTTAAAACCTGTATTTGCCAAAGATATAGAGAGTATTGAGCTGTCAAAAAATATATTTTGTCAAGTAGGATTTGAGCCGTATGATATCATTATAAATGGTAAAAAAATAGGTGGAAATGCACAAAAAAGAGGCAAAAACAAACTTCTACAACACGGCTCTATCCCTGTAAATCATATATCCCATCCTTTTGGCGGATACTCTTTGGAAGATATTGGAGTGCATTTGAGCGAAGATAAAGTTATAAAAGAATTAAAAAGTAGTTTTAAAAAGACTTTTCATTGCTTATAGTAACCACAAGAGAAATAAGAAATCTTAACTGATTTTATGCACTTTTTTCTCAAAAAGTCTTACTTTTTGTAGCTTTAGGGGGTTGTATGGACTTTAGTTCCTGCCACTATAACGAGCTTTGCTTGTTATAGTGTATTAAGAATTAAAAGGGTAGAATTAATTAAAAAATGGATATATCAAATGAATAATTATTTTTCGATTAAAAAAATTCAAGTATTTGTAAAGTTATTTATAGCATTGGCGCTATTTATATATATTGAAGATTTAAGTAAGATAAATTCTTTCACAACGCTTACTGTGGCTATTTTAGAATTAATTATAATTCTTGAGTTGGTTCGTATGTTAGTAGAGTTTGTATTGAGTGACAACAATCAGATCAAATTGCGTTTTATGATTGATTCGACTATCATATTTTTTATTCGTGATATTATGTTGGTTGCAAATCATAACTTCCAAGTACAAAAAATTGCATCTATGTTGGGTATTGTTTTAGCACTATTTATTTTTAGAATTATTTCGATGAAGTATAGTCCTAAAGATATAGAAAAATAGTTAGTCATTGATGTTTTAAATGATTAAAACTAAAATTGCAATACTTGGAGCTGGAGCAAGCGGACTTTTTCTTGCCAAATATTTTAAAAAAGATTTTTTACTTGTTGACTCGCATGAAATACCTCAAAAGATAAAAATAAGCGGTGGAGGTAAATGTAACTTTACAAATGAATTTGTAAGTAAAGAAAATTATCTTGGTGATAAAAATCTTATAGAAAAAGTTTTAAAGCACTACTCAAACAAAGATGTTTTAAGTTTCTTTAGCGATATCAAATATAAAAAATTAAAAAACAATCAATACTTTGCTTCAAATTCAAGTGAAATAATAAAAAAATTAAATCAAAAAAAATTGATTGCAAATATCATAAATGTTCAGAAAAAAGATGATTTTATCATTCATACTTCAAAAGGTGATATACAAGCACAAAAAGTTATAGTCGCAACAGGTGGTGTCAGCTATAAAAAAACAGGTGCAACGGATATAGGATATAACATAGCTAAAAGTTTTGGTCACAGTATTGAAAATATATCACCTTCTTTAGTAGGTTTGACTTTGCAAAAAGATCAATTTTGGATGAAAAATTTAAGTGGAGTAAGCACGAAAGCAGTTTGTAGAGTTGGGGATAAAACTTTCAAAGATTATATACTTTTTTCTCACAAAGGTATAACCGGCCCCGCTATTTTAAATGTTTCTTTGTATTGGAAAAAAGGAAGTGTTGTGATTGATTTTTTGCCGGATTTTATAATACCAAAATCAAATAAAACCATATCAAATCTTTTACCTTTACCAAAAAGATTTATGACTGAATTTTTAAAAGCACACAATTTTCCTGATTTAAATATTTTAAAATCAAAAAAAATATTACAATTATTGAGAAATTATGAATTTTCTCCTGCGGGAACTTTTGGGTTTGAAAAAGCTGAAGTTACAAGAGGAGGGGTTAAAACAAGTGAATTAAATGGATTTGAAAGTAAGATTGTCTCAGGACTCTATTTTATAGGTGAAGTGCTAAATGTTACAGGGGAGCTTGGCGGATATAATTTTCAATGGTGCTTTAGCAGTGCAAAATATGTAGCTGATGATTTGTTAACAAACTAACAGATATAAAAAATTCAAATAGTTACAATACAGTAAATGAAAATTGTAATATAATTACATAAAAGGAAGTAACCTGGTAAATAAGTTGTCAATTATATATGACTGTAATTTTATTTTTAAAAAGAGGTGACAAAGATGAAGAAAACATACATAACAGTAGATGCCAATGAGGCGGTGGCAAGAGTTGCTCACAAAATTAATGAAGTTATAGCGATATATCCTATAACTCCTGCATCCCCAATGGGTGAGTTAAGTGATGTTTATAGTTCAAAAGGTGAGAAAAATATCTTTGGACAGGTGCCTGAGGTTTATGAAATGCAAAGCGAAGGAGGTGCCAGCGGAGCAGTACATGGCTCACTTCAAGCCGGAGCAATTACTACAACTTTTACTGCATCACAAGGTTTACTTTTGATGATCCCCAATATGTATAAAATAGCCGGAGAGTTAACTTCAACAGTTTTTCATGTGGCTTCAAGAAGTATTGCAAATCAAGCTTTATCTATCTTTGGAGACCATCAAGATGTCATGGGCATAAGACAAACAGGTTTTGTACTTTTGGCATCGGGATGTGGTCAAGAAGCGCATGACTTTGCTCTCATTGCTCAAGCTGCAACGCTTGAAGCGAGAGTTCCTTTTTTGCATTTTTTTGATGGCTTTAGAACTTCGCATGAAGTAAGCAAGATAGAAGTATTAAGTGAAGATATACTTAAAAAGATGATAAATACAGACCTTGTAAATGCCCATAGAAAAAGAGCATTGACTCCTGATAATCCATTTATAAGAGGAACAAGCCAAAATCCAGATGTTTACTTTCAAACCAGAGAATCTGTAAATAAATATTATCTTGAAGTACCTAAAATTTTGCAAAAGCAGATGGATAAGTTTGCCTCTCTTACAGGAAGAGCGTATCATTTGTTTGATTATGTGGGCGCTATTGATGCCACAAAAGTCATTATGCTTATGGGCTCAGGTGCACAGGCGGCTGATGAAACAGCAGAGTATTTGGCAAAGCAAGGAGAAAAAGTAGGTGTGATTAAGGTCAGACTCTCACTTCCTTTTGCAGTGGATGCGTTTATAGAGGCTTTACCAAAAACAGTAAAAGCCATAGCGGTTCTTGATAGAACAAAAGAATCAGGAAGTTTGGGAGAGCCTCTTTATAATGATGTTGTAACCGCTCTTTTTGAAAACAGAGATAATCTTCCTTTTGATATGCCAAAAGTGGCAGGAGGAAGATTTGGTCTATCTTCAAAAGAATTTACCCCTAGTATGATAAAAGGCATATATGATGAGCTTGAAAAACAATCACCCAAGAAACACTTCACAGTTGGTATCAATGATGATGTTACACACACTTCCATAGAATATGATGAGAATTTCTTTTTAAAAAATGATGATATGTATGAAGCCATGTTTTATGGTTTAGGGTCAGACGGAACTGTTGGCGCAAATAAAAATACTATTAAAATTATAGGAACCCAAACAGATAATTATGCACAAGGGTATTTTGTATATGATTCTAAAAAATCAGGTTCTATGACAGTTTCACATGTAAGAATTTCTCCAAAAGAGATAAAATCAACCTATGCCATAAAAAAAGCAAATTTTTTAGCAGTTCATCAAGCAGTATTTTTAGAAAAATTTGACATACTGGAACATTTAAGAAAAGATGGGATTTTTTTGCTAAATACTCCATATCCAAAAGAGGAAGTTTGGCAAAAACTTCCTAAAAAAGTTCAAGAACATATAAAAGAAAACAATATCACATTTTACGCTATTGATGCTTATAGGGTTGCTGAAAAAACTAAGATGGGCAGAAAGATAAATACTATAATGCAAACATGCTTTTTTGCAATCAGTAAGATTTTACCGGTTGATGAAGCTATAAAAAATATAAAAGAATCAATTAAAAAAACTTACGGTAAAAAAAGTGATTTGATAGTTTCTATGAATTATGAAGCTGTTGACAATGCTTTGAAAAACCTTTATAAAGTTGATGTTGATTCACAAAAAATAGATAGCAATATCACTATAAAACCTATATTAAAAGGTAATATGTCTCACTTTGTAGATGAAGTAACAAAAAAACTAAGTGCATATCAAGGTGATAGTGTTCCTGTGTCAAAACTCCCAGCTGATGGTACTTGGCCTAGCGGAACAACACAATACGAAAAAAGAAATGTAGGTTTGGAAGTTCCAGTTTGGGATCCAGATACCTGTATTCAGTGCAATGAATGTGTTACAGTTTGTCCTCATGCTGTTATAAGAGCAAATGTATTTGACAAATCTTTACTAAAAGATGCTCCTGAAGGATTTTTGCATGCAAAGGCTAAAGGTAAAGAATTTGGTGAAAATGATGTATATAATATTTCTGTATCAGTTGAAGATTGTACCGGTTGTTCTTTGTGCGTTGAAGTTTGTCCGGCAAAAAATAAATCACAAACAAACCTAAAAGCTATCAATATGAACCCGCAACTGCCATTAAGAGATAGTGGTGCAAAAATCTGGGATTTTTTTACATCTTTGCCTACTGTTGACAGAGATATTGTAAAACATGAAAGTGCAAAAGAAGCACAATTTTTAGAACCTTTGTTTGAATTTAGCGGTGCATGTCCTGGATGTGGCGAAACTCCATATATAAAACTTGCTACTCAGCTTTTTGGCGACAGAATGATAGTTGCAAATGCAACAGGATGTAGCTCTATATATGGTGGCAATCTACCGACAACTCCTTGGAAGAAAAATAAAAAGGGAAAAGGTCCTGCCTGGTCAAATTCACTTTTTGAAGATAATGGCGAATTTGGTTTGGGATTTAGGCTTGCTATTGATAACCACAGAGATAGGGCTTTAACTTTATTAAATGAATTAAAAGATGATTTGGATGAAGATTTGATTGAAGAGATTGTTAATGCTGTACAAAAAACTGAACAAGATATAAATTTGCAACGAAAAAGAGTTGAGAAGTTAGAAGATATGTTGAAAAAACTCTCAAGTGATGAGGCTAAAGAGCTTTTGGGCGTTAGCGAATATCTTGTGAAAAAGTCAGTCTGGATAATTGGAGGAGACGGCTGGGCTTATGATATAGGCTATGGTGGTTTAGACCATGTATTGGCAAGTGGAAAAAATGTTAATATTTTAGTGCTTGATACTCAAGTGTATTCAAATACAGGAGGACAACAGTCAAAAGCAACACCAACAGGCGCGGTTGCAAAGTTTGCAGCAGGCGGGAAAAGTGCTGCTCCTAAAGATTTGGCGGCTATGGCGGTGGCTTACGAGAATGTATATGTTGCAAAAGTCTCTTTGGGTGCAAACAGTGTGGCAACTACTAAAGCATTTATGGAGGCAGAAGCTTATGACGGTGTTTCTATCATCATTGCATATACTCAGTGCATCGCACATGGATATGATCTAAGGTATGGAATGCAGCAGCAAAAAAATGCGGTAAACAGTGGTCTGTGGCCAATTTTTAGATTTAACCCTTCATTGATTGATAGTGATACAAATCCTATGCATCTTGACTATAGAGGTCCTAAAAT
Organism: Campylobacteraceae bacterium; assembly: GCA_015488975.1. Taxonomy (GTDB): domain Bacteria; phylum Campylobacterota; class Campylobacteria; order Campylobacterales; family JALSKU01; genus JALSKU01. The sequence continues at coordinate 7,301 of WFMT01000256.1, forward strand.
CGATGTAAAAGATTATATGTATAATGAAACAAGATTTAAAATGGTTGAAAAAATGAACAAAAACTCAGCCAAAAAATTCTTGGAAACAGCAAGGCATACAGCACAAACTCAATATAAAAGGTACAAAACTCTTGAAGAAGAGTATGAACCTAAAACAGTAAAATAAACAGGAGATTACAATGATAGATTTAACAACAAAATATTTGGGAATGACTCTTAAAAATCCGCTTATTGCAAGCTCATCACCACTTACTGGTAATCTTGATGATATAAAAAGACTTGAAGATAGCGGTATAGCTGCTGTTGTTTTGCAGTCAATTTTTGAAGAACAAATTAATCATGAAATGCATGAAATAGACCATTTTTTGTTTAGAAAAACCAATGCGTTTTCTGAAGCGACAGAATTTTTCCCGATAGATGAGGATTTTGATCATATAAGACCAGATGAATATCTTAATAATATACAAAAGATTACAGAAAGTGTAGATATCCCGGTTATCGGCAGTTTAAACGGAGTGAGTGAAGGTGGTTGGATAAATTATGCAAATAAATTGCAAGATGCCGGTGTGGATGCGATTGAGCTTAATGTAACTTATATTCCTACTGAAATCAGCCTTAATCCAAGAGAGGTTGAAGATATGTATGTATCAACTGTAAAAGATTTAAAAGAACATATAAAAGTGCCTCTTAATCTAAAAATGAATTATTGTTTTAGTAATCCTGCTTTTATGGCGAAAAAATTTCAAGATGTGGGTGTGAATGGACTCAGTATATTTGACAATCCTGCTTTGGTAGATATTGATTTGGAGAATTTAACAACTATTACCAAGATAAATATGACATCTTCTTCAAATCTTAGCGAAACTTTGAGGTGGTGTGCTATTTTGTATAATCAATTAAGTGTTGATTTATGTGCAAATACAGGTATTCACAGTGGAGAAGATGTTTTAAAAGCACTAATGAGTGGGGCTAAAGCTACATCTTTTACATCAGTTTTACTGCAAAAAGGAATAAGTGAAATAGAGAAAATGTTAATGTATATAAAAAATTGGATGATAGAAAAAGAGTATGAATCAATTTCTCAAATGATAGGAAGTATTTCATTGAAACATACCGACAATCCTTCTGTCTTTGAGAGAAATT
>WFMT01000257.1 GCA_015488975.1 Campylobacteraceae bacterium
CTCCTCTATCTCTATAAAAGTTAATAGATCCGATGTCTTTTTAAAATCAACCAATATATCAATATCACTTTTATCTGCTTGTTCTTCTCTAGTATATGAACCAAATAGTGCTACTGGAAATATTATATTTCTTCTGCAAATAAGGCTTTAATAATATAAGAGAATTTTTCACAGATTTGAGTGATGACATTTTTTCTCATTTCATTTTTTTATTATATCTTAAAATCCTAAATTTACAACTGATTTTCGTCCACTATCTGGTGCTAATTTAGCGTAACGCATTGTCATTTTTATATCTTTGTGATTCATAAGTTTTTGGATTGTAAAAATTGGAGTGCCATTTATAGCTAAATAACTCGCAAAAGTATGACGGAACGTATGAACTACAGCTCTATTTTTTCGATCAGCTGGGTCTAATCCTTTATTAAAAAGTTCATTAAATATTTTTCCTAAATTTCTAAGTAATGTTGTTTGCCCTAATGTAAATAGATAATCATTTAATTTTAACTGTTTTGTATATTGTTTTAGCAGTATTGTTAACTCATCGCTCAAAAAACCGGTATAAGTACTATTGTTTTTAAAATCTTTTAAAATAATAGTATTTTGAGTAAAATTTATATCTTTCTTTTTTATATTCATAATTGTAGCAGCTCTTGCACCGGTATTTAGTGCAATTTTTGCAAAGATAAAATAAAAATATGGATATTTTGACTCTAAAGTTTTATATAATCGTTCTATCTCTTTTTTTGTTAAGTATCGCTCTCTTGCATTGTCAATGGTAGATCGTTTGTAGTATTTTGTTATATTATTTTTTATTAATCCCTCTCTCAAACCAAAGTTTACAACAGCACTTAAAATCCCAAAAATATTTTTTATTGTCTGATCTGATAGAGGATTGCCTTTTGTGTTAACTTTTTCTTTTAGAGATAATTTTAGCTTTTCTATATCGTATTTTGTAATGGATTCAACATCTACAAAATAGTCTTTCAAGTGCTTATTAAAAGTTGCAATATCACTATTTTTTGATTTGCCATCTTTTCTAGTTTTAAAATATTTATCTGCTATATCCGAAAGCAAGACTACTTTCTTTTTTTTATTTTTTGATGCAATCGGCGGCTCTTCGCCAAGCCTTAGTTTTGTAATAAATTCATTTCTCTTTTGATTACAATAGGCTTCTCTGACACCCTCACTATATTTTCCTATTTTTAACTCATGCATTTTATTAAAATTATCTTTATATGTGATATAATATGTTTTATCTGGCTTACCGTTTGTTACACTTTCTCTATAGTAAACACCTGTAAATTTTGTTTTTATTCTTGCCATTCTTTCCAACCTATTTCCAACCTGAGAGAGGTTTTATTGCTTTTTATTGAGTATTATACTATATTACTACAATACTTGTAAAGCCCTAAAACGAGGAACTTAAAGGCTATTTAATGTAATTTAAGTTTTATTGTAAAACATATAAATTCAGTCTTGAAAACCGGTGAGGGTAACACCTCCGGGGGTTCGAATCCCCCTCTCCCGGCCACTTCATTATCTATATAAATCATCAAAATAACTATTTAATTATATATTTTTGACTTTATTGTACTTCAAAACTCAGATTATTCACAATTTATATAGATTTGTTTATATTTATATTGTATAATAGCATATACAAAAAACTTTAAGGTAAAAATATTTTATGATGTTTCCTAAAATCCCTATAAAAACAAAACTATTGGTACCTATGCTTACTATGACTCTTTTATTGCTCTATATCGGGTCATCGGTAAGCTATATAAATTACAATAAATTAGAATCCCTTAAAAAGCTTCGCAGACAGATATTACTTGCTAATCAAATTACATCATTAATACACTCTTTGCAAACAGAAAGAGGACTCTCATGTGCTTTTATATTTAATGAGAAAAGTATATTTGAGCAGGCACTTCTTAAACAAAGGAAAAAGACAGATTTTTTGCTCAATAAGCTTAAAGATAAGATCAATGACCCTTTTGTGAAAATACATATAAATAATTTGAGAAAAAGTATAAATAATTATAGCATTACTTATAATAATGTTATAAAGTTTTACTCCTATACAATATCTGATCTTTTGGATATTTTAATTGATATTTCAAAAAAATCTCATATACCAATCATTACTCAAGATATTATTGCACATAATGATTTCTTATTTTTTAAAGAATATATGGGCATAGAAAGAGCTCTTGGTGTTGTTATATTTTCACAAAAAAATATCACTAAAAAACAACTTATTGATTTTACAGGAAATCTTACTTTAGAAAAATATAGTAAAAGCATGTTTTTGAAATATGCTACACCAAGTATAAAATTATTATATTTACAAAATATTTATAAACAAATTTCCTCTAAAATTTTATATATGCAAAAAGTCATGCTTTACAAAAAGCTTGATTCTGTACATATCAGTCCAGAATATTGGCTCAGCACAATGACTCTTTTTCTAAATAATTTACAAAACATCTCGAAATTGATTGAAAATAAGATTAAATTTGATATTCAAATTAAACTTAATCATTTTAGAAACTTATTTATTTTTTATACTATTTCTATAATTTTTAGTACCATAGCTTTTATATTGATGATTGTTGCATTCTTCAAGCTTGCTCGTAATGAGCAACGACTTAACAATATTATGAATAAATACATAATAAGCTCAACAACCGATACAAAAGGAATAATTATCGATGCGAGTGAAGCATTTTGTAAGATATCAGGATATTCAAAAAAAGAGCTTATTGGGAAGCCTCACAATATCGTTCGTCACCCTGATATGCCAAATGAAATATTTAAAAAACTTTGGCATGATATATCAAGAGGAAAAAATTGGAGCGGTAAGATCAAAAATAGAAAAAAAGATGGTGGATTCTATTGGGTATATGCAAATATTGAGCCATTGTTTACAAATAAAGGAGACATTGATTCTTATATAGCTATTCGTTTGGATATAACAGAAAGTGAAATTTTGCAACTAAAGTATGAAGAACAGGCAAAAAAAAGCTTGCAAAAGGAAAAAATATTACAAGAACAATCTCGTTTTGCTCAAATGGGTGAGATGATGAGCATGATAGCTCATCAATGGAGACAGCCACTCAACACAATAAGTGCCGCATGTACAATACTTGATATAAAGGCAAACACAAATAAAATAGATCAAGAAAATATATTGGAGATTTCTGATAAAATTAAAAATCTAACACAACATCTTAGCAAAACAATTGATGATTTTAGAGACTTTTTTAAACCTACAAAAGAAAAGAAAAGATTTACATACGATGAACTCATAAGTTCTACATTACGGATTGTAGAAATCTCATTAAATAATAAAAATATTAAAATTATTCAAGACTTACAAAGCAAAATGTATATTACTACTTATTTTAATGAGCTTAAGCAAGTATTAATTAATCTTCTTAAAAATGCGGAAGATGCGATAGTTGACAATAAAATAAAAAAACCATATATCCGCATTGTTACAAAAGAAAATAAACTTATAGTAAGCGATAATGCAGGAGGGATACCGCAAGATATCATATCTAAAATCTTCGATCCGTATTTTTCAACAAAAAAACTTACAGGAACAGGTCTTGGGCTTTACATGAGTAAAACAATCGTTGAAGAGCATTGTGGCGGAAAGTTAAATGTCAGCAATGATAAAGATGGTGCTGTTTTCACTATTGTATTATGATAAAATTATAAATGAATTTAAAGGTAAAAAATGAACAACATATCTGAAATAAAAAAATATACTAAAAATCTGACACTTCTTTATGCAGAAGATGACAAAGATGCAAGAGAAATGACAACAATGATTTTTGAAGAATTTTTTAGCAATGTTATTGTAGCCATAGATGGCGAAGACGGATATGAAAAGTTTATTTCAAATACTGTAGATCTTGTCATAACAGATATAAATATGCCAAAGATAAATGGCTTAGACTTGATAAAAAAAATTCGTCAAAAAGATAGTGATATACCTGTTGTTATCCTTTCTGCAC
>WFMT01000258.1 GCA_015488975.1 Campylobacteraceae bacterium
AGATTTACTCTATAAAGCACTGGAATTCTTCCGTTATAAGATGAATAATAAAAAGCATCCTGATTATCATCAGCCCACTTTGGAAATATATTTAAACCTCCGGTCACAACGGTTTTTTGATAGCTCAAAGTATAATCGGAAATAACAATATCACTTTTTCTTTTACCTGTTATCTTAGAAAATATAACAAATTTTTGCATCCAGTCTATAGAGGGTGCACCTATTGCATTATTTGCATCTATAATCATTTTATGTGCTAAAAAAGGATATCTTCTATCATTTGAAATTTTATATATTTTTTGTGTAACGATATTTCCATTTTTTGCATTGATAAGCTTCATATATCCTATCAACGAATTGCCGTCGTTTCTGAGTTTAAATCTAAGTATCAAATTAACATGTTTATCACTTTGAAAATTATTTTTAAAATTATCATCATAAGAAGTTCTTATATAAGAATCATCTACGATAAAATTTGCCGATATTTTTAAATCGCCAATAAGTAATTTAAATATCTTTTTTTCAATTTTTTTAGAATTAAAATTTATATTTGTTGCATCTTGTACGATAATACTGGGTAATTTATCACTGTTTTTCACTATATCAATACTTGCATCATAAGCATATAATGAAACCAAAGAAACTAAAATTAAAACAATAATTTTTTTCACGCAAACTCCTTTATTCATCTTTAAAATTAACTCTTATTTCTATATAATTTCCTTTTTTGTATGCTGGAAATTTTTCATCTTTTAAACTTTCCAAAAAACTTTGCAATTTTGCATTAAATTCGTTATTATAAGAAAGAGAATCTATTTTATAGCTGAAATCTCCAAACTTATCAATTCTTACAGTAACTGTTGCAGAATTGCCTGCAATAGTCCCTGGTGTATCTTGCCATTTTTGATCAAGAATATCACTAATTTTACCTAAATATTTATTATATTCTCCAGTATTTTTAGTTTTACTTGAATTTACATTCTCTAAACTTAAGCTTTTTATAATTTTTGAAGCCTTGTTTTCAATTTCCAAATTATTACTTTTTTGTGGTATCCTGCTATTTTCATTTTGTACAATTTTCTTTGTTAAATTTTTTTCTTTATATTTCTTTGTATATTTTGAAGTGTTAATATTTTTAAATAAAGACTTTAAAGAATTTGAAACACTTGTTCGCTTGATACTCTTTTTAACTTTTCTTTTTTTATTTCTTTTCTTTTTTTCTATTTTCTTCTTTTTAAGTTTTTTTTCAACTAATTTCTTTTTGCGAGCTGCTTTATGTTTTTTTGGAGCCTTTATATCAGAGATACTAACTTCAATAAAATTATTTTTTGAACTGGAATACTGCTTTGATTTTATATCAATCTGACCCAAATATGAAAAAATAAAAAATAATAATGATATATAAATCACAAGTGATAAAAATCCACCTATAAAAAAATAAGTGCTGTTTCCTTTCATGTTTATCCTTGTGTAATCAGAGATACTTTCGAAAATCCAGCCTCTTTGACGCTTTTCAAAATATACATGATACTACCATATTGTAAATGCTTGTCTGCTCTTATATAAACAATGGTGCTTTTTGGTATTGATTTTGAAAAAAGTATAAAATTATCAGCAAATGCATTATATTGATATTGATTTTTACCAACAAAAACTTTTTTATTCTTTGTAATTCTTACTTCCAAATCAGGGATCTTGCTTAAAGATGTTTTTTTTGTACCGGTAGGTAATTTTATATTTTCTTCATAAATTATAGCAGGTGTAGTTACCATTAATATAGCTAATAAAACTAGCATTATATCAACTAAAGGAGTTATATTTAACTCAGGTTTCTCATCCCAGTCTATCTTCATGCTTCTTTGTTTTTACTTTGCAAATTTATACTCAAAAGTAAAGTTTTTTCTCTATCAACAATACTTAAATATTCATAAGCTTTTCTCTTTAAAAATATGTACCCGCTGTAAGCTGGAATAGCGACTAAAATTCCTCCGGCAGTTGCTACTAATGCTTCACTGATTGCAGGTGCAATTATATTTAAAGATGCACTGGTGCCTCCACTGAGTTTTGAAAATGTTTCAAGAATACCTACAACAGTACCGAAAAGTCCGATAAAAGGTGATGTAGAAGATATCATAGACAGAGTTGAGAGATATGTAGTTGCATTTTTCTCAGCAACATTTGTACAAACATCAAATATTGCCGTTGAATCATTATACTGATTTGTACATTTTCTAAGTATCGAATCAGCTCTTACTGTATTGGTTCCCATAAGTATTGCCTCGAGAGAAGATTCCTCTTTCCTTATCAACGAATTTAGATAAAGATACCTATATATAACAACCCAAAAAGTAATCAAGAAATATAAGGACAACCAAAGCAAGACCGCGATGGTAATCATACTACTTCTTGATAAATAATTTAAAAAAAGATCAGCTGCAGTCATAAGCTAATATCTACTTTTTGCTACATTTTCAACTTTTGAGACAACACTTGCTATTGCAACTGAATCGCTACTGATGCTTTGAAGTAATTCTTTTGCATTTTGTATTGATTTTTCAATCTCAGCACTACTATCACCTCCAACATATACAGCACCATCGGCAAGTATGGTTACCTTTGTTTCATCAACTTCAGCATAGCCCCAATTTATAGCAACAATCTCATGTTTGCTGTCACTTTTTTCTATATCTATAACACCGGCTTTTAGCAAAGTTAAAAGCGAAGCATGACCAGGCAGTACACCAAATTCACCTTCACTTCCAGGTAGTGTAATACTGGATACTTCGCCTTTAAATATGGGACCTTCTGGACTAACTATCTCAAGTTTAATTGTTTGCATCTGCGTGTCCTTATAATTAAACAGTCAGGAAAAATCCCTAACTGTTTTTCATCTTTTGAGCTTTTTCAATAGCTTCTGCAATTCCACCAACCATATAAAATGCATTCTCAGGAAGATCATCATACTTTCCTTCCAATATACCTTTGAAACCCTCTATTGTCTCTTCCAAAGTTACATATTTTCCGGGACTCCCTGTAAAAACCTCCGCAACAAAAAATGGTTGAGATAAAAATTTCTCAATTTTTCTTGCTCTTTCAACTACTTGCTTATCTTCTTCGCTTAATTCATCCATTCCTAAAATCGCTATTATATCTTGTAAATCTTTATATTTTTGCAACACAGCTTGCACGCCTCTGGCAACTTGATAATGCTCATCCCCAACAATACTCGGATCAAGAAGTCTTGAAGTGGAATCCAAAGGATCCACAGCAGGATAAATACCTTTCTCAGCAATACTTCTATTTAATACAGTTGTTGCATCAAGATGTGCAAAAACAGTAGCAGGAGCTGGATCGGTCAAGTCATCTGCTGGAACATAAACGGCTTGTACTGAAGTAATAGATCCTTTTTTTGTTGATGTAATTCTTTCCTGTAACATTCCCATCTCTCTTGCAAGTGTAGGCTGATAGCCAACAGCACTGGGAATTCTACCCAATAACGCAGACATTTCAGAACCACTTTGTGCAAATCTAAAAATATTATCAATAAACATCAGAACATCAAGCCCCATTTCATCTCTGAAATATTCAGCCATGGTAAGACCAGTTAAAGCAATTCTATTTCTAGCTCCAGGAGGCTCATTCATCTGACCATAGCATAAAGCGACTTTGTCAAGAACATTCGATTCTTTCATCTCATTGTATAAATCATTTCCTTCTCTAGTTCTCTCTCCAACCCCTGCAAATACAGAATAACCACTATGTTTAAAAGCAACATTGTGGATAAGTTCCATTATTATAACAGTTTTTCCAACGCCAGCACCGCCAAACAATCCAATTTTACCACCCTTTGCATAAGGAGCCAATAAATCTGCAACTTTAATCCCTGTTTCAAAGACTTCACTTTTTGTACTTTGTTCTTCAAAAGATGGTGGATCTCTGTGAATAGACCAATGCTCTTTAGCTACTACAGGCTCACCAAGATCAACAACATCGCCGATAACATTAAAAATTCTTCCGAGCACTTCAGTTCCTACTGGTACTTTAATAGGACCGCCTAATGACTTTACGCTCATTCCTCTAACCAAGCCTTCACTCATATCCATTGCTATCGTTCTGACAACATTGTCTCCTAAATGTGCGGCAACTTCTAAGACAAGTTTGTGAGACTTGCCCTCAACATCATATACCACTTCCAAAGCGTCATTGATTTCAGGTAATTTTCCTTCAAATTCTACATCAATAACAGGCCCTAAAATCTGGCTTATCATTCCATTCATTTATTTATCTCCTTATTACTTATTGCAATCATTTTTGTGCCTCTACGCCACTTATAATCTCAATTAATTCAGTTGTAATTGAACCTTGTCTTGCTTTATTATACTCAAGGGTCAACTCTTGAACTCTCTCACTCGCATTATTTGTTGCACTATCCATAGCTTGCATTCTTGCACTATGTTCTGCTGCTAACGAATCTATAAGTGAATAATACATATTGTATTCAAAATACTTTTTTGCCAATTCGTCTAATAATTTTGTATTATCTTCTGGTTCAACTTCAATCATTGATGTTGAGACGGAACTTGGCTCTTCAAAAGATTTTATTGGCACAAGGTCAAGAATTTTTAATTCTTGAGAGATCATATTTTTATACCCATTATGAATAAGTATAACTTTATCAGTTTTTTTATCCAGAAAATCATTGATAGTCTCATTTATAATCTCAGAAGCTTTATCATAAGTTGGAGCTGAACTAATACCAACTTTTTTATCATACATTTTAATACTCTTGAAATTATAGTACGCAATTCCTTTTTTACCGATTGCTTTAAGCCTAATCTTTGTTTTTTTACTCTCATATTTGTCTAAAAGCTTATTTACTGCTTTAATAGTTTGAATATTAAAACCTCCACACAAACCTTTATCAGCAGTAATAAAAATTATATCTACAATTTTAGGATTATCATTTATATCAAAAAATCTACTCTTGATACCACCAACTCTGTATTTATTGATTTTATAAGATATTTCAGACAAAACATCATTTATTTTGATAGCGTATTCCCTTGAACGCTCAGCTGCTAATTTTGCTTTCATCAATTTTGCAGTTGAGACAAGCTTCATAGCCCTCGTAGTTTTTTGGGTATTTTTAACACTACCAATTTTCCTTTTAATATCTTTTAGATTTGCCATTTTTTATCCTATTTAACTTCAAAGGTATTTTTAAACTCATCTAATATTTTATTCAACTTAACTTTAATCTCATCATCAATTTTTTGTTTTGTTTTAATATCATCAAAAAGCTCTGGATATTTTGATTCTATAAAAGGAATTAATTCTGATTCAAATTTTGTTACAAGTTCAGCACTTATGTCATCAAGAAAACCATTGGCACCGGCATAAATTATCACAACTTGCTTGTCAACAGGCAAAGGTGAATATGGAGGCTGTTTTAGCACTTCGACCATTCTTTCCCCTCTTTCTAACTGATTTCTGCTTGACTCATCCAAATCACTCGCAAATTGTGCAAATGCTTGCAACTCCCTGTATTGTGCCAAGTCAAGTCTAAGTGTTCCTGCAACTTGTTTTATAGCTTTTATCTGCGCAGCACCGCCAACTCTTGATACAGAAAGTCCAACATTTATAGCAGGTCTTATACCAGAATTAAACAAATCTGTTTCTAAAAATATCTGACCATCGGTAATAGAAATAACATTTGTAGGTATATAAGCAGATACATCGCCTGCTTGAGTTTCTATTATTGGCAATGCTGTCAAGCTTCCGGCACCCAAGTCATCACTAAGTTTTGCTGCTCTCTCCAAAAGTCTGCTATGAAGATAAAAAACATCACCAGGATATGCTTCACGACCAGGAGGTCTTCTTAATATCAATGACATTTCTCTATAAGCAACAGCATGTTTGCTTAAATCATCATAAATTATTAATGCA
>WFMT01000259.1 GCA_015488975.1 Campylobacteraceae bacterium
CTGAAAAAAGTGGCTATAAGATCATTGATACATTGATAACCTTTGAAGGAACTTGTCCTAAGTGTCAAGAGAAAAACCATACGGTTACAAGCTGAAACCAAACAATAAAAGGGAAAATCTCCCTTTTATTGTTTAATAGATGAGCTTTTATGCAAACTAAGTTGCTATCCTCCTAGATATTTCTTCCTAACCTCATCATTACCCAATAGTTCCTTGGCATTATTCTCAAGTGCGATATGTCCATTTTCAAGAACATACGCATAATCAGCGATTTGCAATGCAGCAAAGGCATTTTGCTCTATCAACAGTATTGTCAAGCTCTTTTTTAGATTTAATATAATCTCAAAAAGCTCTCCCACAATTTTGGGGGCAAGTCCCAGACTGGGCTCATCAAGCATCAATAGTTTTGTTTCGCTCATAAGAGCTCTGGCAATGGCAAGCATTTGTTGCTCACCACCACTCATTGTGCCTGCAAGCTGATCTTTTCTACTCGCAAGTCTTGGAAACATTTCATACATTTCCCCTCTTTGTGTTTCAAAATTTTCATCATTGTTAAATGCGCCCATCCTTAAGTTTTCATCAACTGTTAAATTGATAAATACTCTCCTTCCTTCAGGAACCAAAGATATACCTCTTCTGATAATATTATGTGTTTTTAATTTACTAATATCTGCACCAAAATACTCAACTGAGCCTTTTTTCTTAACACTGTTTACTATGGCATTAAGAGTGGAAGTTTTACCTGCTCCATTTGAGCCTATTAGCGTTACAATATGACCTTCATTTACTTTAAAATCAATATTCCTTACTGCAGCGATAACACCATAATATACTTCTAAATTATTTACCTTAAGCATGTGTAAAATCTCCTAAATAAGCTGCTATGACTTTTTCATCAACAATAGCATCAGACGGCTTTCCTTCAAATATTTCCTCTCCATAGTCCAAAACCAACACTTTGTCACACATGTTGTTAACAAATTTCATATCATGCTCAATCAATAAAACAGTTAAGCCATACTCTTCTTTTATATTTCTAATAATATTTGAAAGATCTTGTGTTTCATTTGGATTCATGCCAGCAGCAGGTTCATCTAATAATAATAATTTTGGTTCAGTTGCCAATGCTCTTGCTATTTCAACTTTTCTTTGATTGCCATAACTTAATGCAGTTGCTTTATTGTTTGCAAATTCGGCTATACCAAACCTATCAAGTATCTCCATTGCTGCAATTTTAAGTCTTTTTTCATTTGAAAAATATCTAGGAAGCCTCAAAATAGATTCAAGAAAAGTGTATTTTGCAGAATTATGAAAACCTATAAGAACATTATCAATTACTGTCATACTTTTAAAAAGCCTGATATTTTGAAAAGTTCTTGCGATACCTTTTTCTACTATCACATTTGGCTTAACTCCAGAGATAGGTTCATGTACAAAATTTACAGCACCTTCTGTCTGTGTGTAATTACCTGTAATTATATTGAAGATAGTGGTTTTGCCAGCGCCGTTTGGTCCTATCAAACCAAATATTTCATTTGTTTTAATATTAAAGCTGAGATTATCTATTGCGGTAACTCCACCAAATTTCATTGTTACATTTTTAACTTCCAAAATCATTTTTTTGCCCTTTTAAAAATGTCCATTAACTCTTTATCTCCAAACAACCCTTTTCTTGCAAAAAGCATCATAACTATAAGAAGGATGGAAAATACAACCATTCTAAGTCCGGGGTGGGCTCCTGTGTGATAACCAAATATATCCATATCCTGATCCAAAAATCTCAACCACTCACTACCACCTATTACAAGAATAGTACCAAGTATCGCACCACTCATACTTCCAAGTCCGCCAAGAACTATAATAATTAACAACTGAAAAGTAAGCAAGAAAGTAAATTGATTTGGCGAAATAGTCGTAAGCATTGATGCCATAAGCCCTCCACCAACTCCTTCAAAAAATGCACTTGTCATAAAAGCATAAGTTTTCATCCAAAATGTATTTACCCCCATAGCAGATGCAGCATCTTCATCATCTCTTACAGCTTTCATTGCTCTGCCATATTTTGAATATATAATATTTAGCATAACGATTAAAGCCACTATTGCTATAAAACCTGACCAATAAAGATTTGCATTAGATGGAATATCATTTAAGCCCATAGCGCCATTTGTATATTTTGGATTGTTGATAGCGATTATTCTAATAATAAAACCAAGCCCCAGTGTTACAATAGCAAGATAATCGCCTCTTACCCTAAATACCGGCACTGAAAGGAAAAAAGCCACCACAACACATACCACTCCACTTAATATCAAAGCAGGTAAAAAACTTGCATGCATAGTTTGCACAAATGGAGCGGGAGGAACAAGGGCAAACATGCTTATTTTTTGATTACCAGGTATCAAAAGCAATGCTGTTACATAAGCACCGATTGCAACAAATCCATTTGGCTCAAGCGAGAATTGTCCTGCAACTCCATTGATCATATTGTAGCTTAATGCAAGAATTACGAATATTGCAATATTGTTAAGTATACTGACCGTATATGCATTAAAGTTATTTTGTGCATACCAGATAAACCAAACTGTTGCTAAAATCATAAATATCTGTATGAAATGTTTTTTTTCTATTAACACATACTCTCCTTAAAATCTACTTCTTTCTAAATCTTGACCCATTATACCCGTAGGTTTAAACAATAGAACCAATATTAGAAAGACAAATGCAAATGCATCTTTATAACCACCAAGATCAGGCATAAATGCCACAACAACTATCTCTGTAAAGCCCAATATAAAACCGCCTATTACAGCTCCTCCTACACTGCCTATACCTCCAAGCACAGCTGCAGCAAAAGCTTTTAAGCCAACAATAATCCCCATAAGAGGATCAATAGACGGATAACTCACAGCATAGAAAACACCGCCTATCGCAGCAAGACCTGAACCAATGGCAAAAACTATCATGATGATAAAATCTGCATTTATCCCCATAAGTTTCACAGTTGGTATATCAAAAGCCAAGGCTCTAATCGCCATGCCATATTTTGTTTTATACAAAATCCAAAGAATCACGGCTAATATTAACAGTGTAACCACAGGTATAATAAATACAGATATTGGCATTACAACTCCACCAATATGTATTATTTTAGTCAAGTATATTGGAGTAGGAAATGCTCTTGGAATTCCTCCAAAAAGAACATTAAATAGATTTTCTAAAAAAAAGCTAATACCTATAGCTGTAATTAATAAAGAAATTTTGGGAGCATTACGAAGTGGTTTATATGCAATTTTATCAGTTAAAATTCCTACTAAAATTGCACCCAATATCGCAATAAGTACTGCTATCGGGAAAGGAACACCATTTGCATTAGCAAAATATGCTATAAAAGCTCCTACCATCATTATATCACCATGAGCAAAGTTTATAAGTCTTAAAACTCCATAGACCATGGTGTATCCGATGGCTATAAGGGCATACATACTGCCCAAACTGATACCATTTACCATTTGTTGCATAAAAGTTGATAAAGTCATCTTTCACCTTATTTTAAAATATAAAGATAATCATATCTTAATCTTGCATAATTATTTTTGAATTTTTGAATTTTTTTGTAGATATTGGAAACATATTAAAATATATGAAATACCCAGATATTTTATCTGGGTAAAATAGTATTATTTTTTAGGATTAACGGTTGCCAAATAAGCAAATTTGCCATTTCTAACAACATTTATTACTGCAGATTTAACAGCATTTCCTTGTTTGTTTATATTGATTA
>WFMT01000260.1 GCA_015488975.1 Campylobacteraceae bacterium
GTTTGCTAAAAGATAAAAGTATGACTTATAATCCCAAGGTAAACTTAACCATGGCTATATCCTATGTTGATATTGCCAATTACAATAGAGTCTGGCTAAACTTTAAAGGATTAAAAAAAGATAAAATTTTCGGTCTTTTATATAAAGGTTATAGTGCTGGAATTGTTATAAATAAAGATGGTAGGGCTATGGGGTTATTGCAAGGAGATCCTAAGTGTATATTTTCTGTTTATATCGGTAAAGATAAGTTACCGGGAGTAATTTTCGGGGATAGAAACAGTATGATTATCAGATACATACCTTCTTGGATGAAATTAAAAGTGGGTGATGAAGTTTACACAAGCGGTCTCGATAATATTTTTTTTGAAGGTGTCAGGGTTGGAAAAGTTACAAAAATTATAAAAGAAGAGTCATATTTAAGTGCTGAAGTGCAACCTTATGCAAAAGTACCGGTGCCAGGTTTTTTCCATATTATAACTGACCTTACGCACTAAACACATATCTGAGTGGTATAAGTTGCTCTCAAGTGATAGGCAGTAAGATGCAGGAGCTACTAGTAGCTTCAAATCTTACTAACGACGCAATTGTGAGCAAATTATACCACTGTAACTAAGCTATAAAAGGATAGAAGAAATGCCAAAAAGAGAAGATGTAAAAACAATACTTTTAATAGGGTCTGGTCCTATTGTAATAGGTCAATCATGTGAATTTGACTATAGTGGAACACAAGCTACAAAAACATTAAAAGAGTTAGGTTATAGGGTGATTTTGATAAACTCAAATCCAGCTACAATAATGACAGATCCTGAATTTGCAGATAAAACATACATAGAGCCTATAAATGAAGAAGTGATTTTTAAAATTATAAAGCAGGAAAATGTTGATGCCTTGTTGCCTACTATGGGAGGGCAAACTGCTCTCAATGTTGCTATGAGCATGTATGATAAAGGAATGCTTGATGGGATTAAGTTTTTGGGAGCAAATCCAGAGGCTATTAGAAAAGGAGAAGACAGACAAGCTTTTAAAGAATCTATGATAAAAATTGGAATGGATTTGCCAAAGAGTAAATATGCATATAATATAGAAGATGCAATTCTTGCAGCTGAAGAGATAGGCTTTCCTTTAATCATAAGAGCTTCTTACACATTAGCCGGTGGCGGAAGTGGGGTAGCATACAATATTGATGAATATAAGGCACTTGCTCAAAATGGTCTTGAAGAAAGCCCTATAAATGAGATCCTTATAGAAGAGTCGCTTTTGGGATGGAAAGAGTATGAGATGGAAGTTATAAGAGATAGAAATGATAATTGCATCATTGTCTGTTCTATTGAAAACTTTGATCCTATGGGTGTTCATACCGGAGATAGCATAACAGTAGCTCCGGCACTAACTCTAACCGATAAAGAATATCAAGCCATGAGAGATGCTTCGTTTTTAATACTTAGAGAGATTGGCGTAGACACCGGTGGGAGTAATGTACAGTTTGCCATAAATCCAAAAAATGGCAGGATGACCGTTATAGAAATGAATCCAAGAGTCAGCAGAAGTTCGGCCTTGGCTTCAAAGGCGACAGGCTATCCTATAGCAAAAGTGGCAACTTATCTTGCAGTAGGATATACTTTGGATGAGATTAAAAATGATATTATAGGAACAACCGCAAGTTTTGAGCCTACTATTGATTATATTGTTACAAAAGTCCCAAGATTTACTTTTGAGAAATTTCCATTAGCCAACTCAACTTTGGGTACTTCCATGAAAAGTGTGGGTGAAGCTATGGCGATAGGTGTTACATTTAAAGAGTCTATTCAAAAAGCACTCTGTTCACTTGAGACTGGACTTGACGGTTTTGAAATAATACCAAATTTAAAGATAGATTATTTAAAAAAAGAAATCAGGAGAGCAAATGAAGATAGAATACTATATATAGCTCAAGCTTTCAGGGAAGGGTTAAGCCTTGAAGAAGTATATGAACTTTGCAAGATAGATAAATGGTTTTTATACCAAATAGAAGAGATTGTTTCTTTTGAAGCAAAAATTGATATGGATATTTTAAATAATCCACAACTTTTAAGAAAAGCAAAAAGTGATGGTTTTAGTGATAAAATTATAGCAAAATTGATAAATTTAAAAGATGATTTGGGAATAAGTGAAAATGATGTTAGAAATGCCAGAGTAAGACTGGGTATAGTTTTAATATATAATGAAGTTGATACTTGCGCAGCTGAGTTTGAAGCATTGACTCCATATCTTTATTCAACTACACCGGTATCGTCATATCAACCTTCTCTTTTTAAATCAAAAGAATTTTCAAAACCAAAAGTTTTAATTCTTGGAGGAGGGCCGAACAGGATTGGACAGGGGATTGAATTTGACTATTGTTGTGTTCATGCCGCTTATGCACTGAAAGATATGGGCGTACAAACTATAATGTATAATTGCAATCCTGAAACAGTATCTACTGATTATGATACCAGTGATATACTTTATTTTGAACCTATAAATTTTGAAAGGGTCAGAGCTGTTATAGAAAAAGAGCAACCAGATGGGATAATAGTACACTTTGGCGGGCAGACACCTTTGAAGTTGGCTAAAAAATTAACAGCAATAGGAGCCAATATCATAGGAACCAGCGCAAAGGTTATTGATGTGGCTGAAGATAGAGAAAAATTTTCACTTTTTGCTGCTGAAAATTCCCTGTTACAACCAAACAATGCGACTGCAACAACAAAAGAAGAAGCATTAAATGAAGCGAAAAAGATAGGATACCCAGTACTTGTAAGACCAAGTTATGTACTTGGAGGAAGAGCTATGAGGATAGTTTATAGTGAAGACGAGCTTAAAGAATATATGAATGAAGCAGTTAGTGTCAGTAATGACTCACCTGTATTGATTGACAAGTTTTTAGATAAAGCCATAGAAATAGATGTAGATGCTATTAGTGATGGTAAAATCGTTTATCTTGGTGGTATAATGCAACATATTGAAGAAGCGGGTATTCATAGTGGTGATAGCTCTTGCTCTCTTCCGGCAGTTTCACTTAGTAAAAAAATACTAAAAGAAGTTGAATCTCAAACTAAAAAAATAGCTCTCAATTTAGGAGTCATAGGGCTTTTAAATATTCAATTTGCAGTGCATAAAAATGAAGTTTATATCTTAGAAGTCAATCCAAGAGCCAGCAGAACCGTTCCTTTTGTAAGTAAAGCAACCGGAATCCCTTTGGCAAAGGTTGCAACAATGGTTATGTTTGAGGGAGACTTGAAAAAAGCTATCAAATTTTATGACAAAAACTCTATTGTTTATCAAGAAAATGGTATATACAAACCTCATATCAAAAACCATATAAGTGTTAAAGAGGCTGTTTTCCCATTTAATAAGCTAACTGGAGCGGATCTTATCTTAGGACCTGAGATGAAATCAACTGGAGAAGTTATGGGAATAAGTAGTAATTTTGCCATATCTTTTGCAAAAGGACAGTTTGCTTCTGGAAATATTTTACCAAAAAAAGGAACTGTATTTATATCTTTAAGTGATATTGATAAAGAGTTTGCCAGTGTTTTAGGTCATGGTTTTATAAATCTTGGTTTTAACATTGTAGCAACAAGCGGAACTCATAAGGCACTCAATGATAAAAAAGTAAAAGCGGAATTTGTATATAAGATAAGCGAAGGAAGACCTAATATCCAAGATAGTATGAAAAATAATGAAATTGCTCTTGTTGTAAATACAAGTGACAGTAAATCAAGCAAAAGTGATGCAAAAGATATAAGAAGAACAGTTATAAAATTAAATATTCCATATTTTACAACTATAGCAGCTGCAAAAGTAGCTATAGAATCCATAAAAGAGTTAAACAACAATGATAATATTTTTATTCCAAAAGCATTGCAGGACTATTTGGGGTGAAGCACTCATGTTTTTAAAAAATACAAATAAAATAACAATCATGAGTGTTTCTCTTGCCGAAAGCAAAGTTTTAATGAAAAATGAGATTATTAGGTGAAGACATCTTTTTCTCACCTTGTTTTTTTAGTTCAAACTGATACGACTATAGGGCTTTTATCCAAGGATGCCTACAGACTTTCAAAGATAAAACAAAGAGATAAAAAGAAACCATTTTTAAAAAGTGTTTCATCTTTTAAAACTTTAAAAGATGAAACAAGAGTACCGATAAAGTTTAAAAAATTTATCAGACGAAAGAGGAAAGCTACTTTCATTTATCCAAACAAAAAGGCTATAAGAGTAGTTCAAGATACTTCACATCAGAAATTTTTACAAAAATTTGGATGGTTTTACTCAACCTCTGCCAATAAAAGTGGAGAAAATTTTGATTTTAATTATATTGAAGATAAAGTCGATATAATAGTTTTCAATCAGATTGGTTTTTTGGATAAATCCTCTTCAGCATTATTTGCTCTTAATAAAGAACATATAAGGAGGAAAAGATGATTAGTAAATTTATCGGCTCGTCTCTTCTTGGTTTGATTTTGGTTTTACTGCTTGATTTTCTAATTTTTATCGGTATAAAAATAAATTATATAGACTTTTATCATATTAAAGAGTATTATAATGTTTTGTTCGTAGATCATCAAAGTTATATACTTTTAGGTATATTGTCCATTATTTTTGGATATTTTATCTTGAAAAAAAGTAGTAGCAAAATTTTTACAGTTTTTTATATCATATTAGTATTTTTATCTTTATTGACTTTTTATAAACCTATTGGTTATAGTATTGCTCAATTTATGTTTAGAAAAGATAATATCTCTTTTAGAGTCGGTAGCATAAACTTTAAAGGTGATTTGCTTTATAAGGGCAGAAGAAATACATATATCTATAGAAAGGATATAAATAAAGTCATAAGATTAAAAAATAGTGAGCTTTTTTATAGCCAATGAGGCAAGAGCGAGACCTAAAGTTCCTGTTACCCCTACAAAACTTCCCAAATCTTTTATATCTTTGGGAAGCTCTTTGGAGTAAACTACATCAAAGTTATCTTTAAAGCCTGATTTTTTAAGTTCATATCGAAATTTTTTAGCAAAAGGATCATTCGTTGTTTTCCATATATCGTTAATATTGATAAGCGTAGAATCAATCCTTTTTGCTCCTCCGCATGAGCTTATAAGTTTAGTATAAGTTTTTAGAGCCAATGCAACTTTTGCAGGTATGTCATCTATCGCATCTATTACTAAATTATATGAATTGAAGTTGAAGTTATCTATCCAATCTTTTGTAACTTTGTGAGTGATATATGAGATGCCTGGATAGAGTGTGCTTAAAACTTCTGTCTTGTTTTTACCTATTGCTTCGCTTCCTATTTGCCTATTTTGATTTGTTATTTCATACTTGTCAAAATCAACTATGGTTATATTTTTTACTCCTGTCCTATAAAGTGCATCCAAACAAAAGCTACCAACTCCACCAACTCCAAAGAGAATAATTTTTGCATTTTTAATTTTATTAAAATCATTCCCAAATAGTAGTTTACATCTTTGAAATCTCAAAATTTTTCTTTTTCAAGTTTTTTTAAGGATGCTATTTCACCATAAGAAGTTAAATTAAGCTTAATTGGTGTAATTGATATATAATCATGCTCAATTGCATCTAAATCACACATTATATTTTCATTTCTTTTTTTCCATTGTAAAGGATGGATGCCTATCCAATAATACTCTTCTCCTCTTGGATTTCTGTGAAGATGAGCATCATTTCCATATAGTCTCACTCCTGCTTCAGTTATCTTGTATCCTCTTGAGTTTTCTTTTTTTATAGGTGGTATATTAATATTTAAAAATTTTCTTTCATCAAGTATTATCTCATGATTTAGATATTTCATAGTCATATCTTTTGCCACTTCGCAAGCTAGTTTATATCCGTGAATTTCCAAACTTTTATAGTGATCTTTACAAACCTGCGAGATTGAAAAAGACGGAATTCCCTGTAAAACTGCCTCCATAGCAGCACTTGCTGTTCCGCTGTAAGTTATATCTTCACCCATATTGGAGCCTTTGTTTATACCACTGATAACAAGGTCTGGCTTTTGCTCAAAAAGAGCATGCGTTGAGAGATAAACGCAATCACTTGGTGTTCCGTCATCTAATTTAAAGAAATTATCATCAATTTGGACAAATCTAAGAGGCTTGGTTAAAGTCAAAGAGTGTCCACAAGCTGATTTTTCTGTAGTAGGTGCTACTACTGTAACTATTACATTATCAATTTCTCTGATAGCTCTAACAAGTTCTATAAGTCCTTCACTTTCAAATCCATCATCATTTGTTATTAAAATATTTTTTTTCAATTTTTACCCTATTATTAAAATTAAGCAATATTATAGCAAATATAGCAAAAAGTTGGTATGATTATACTATGAAAAAGATTTTAGTTTCGGCATTGGAGCCATCGGCCAATTTGCATTTAGAGCCTGTACTTAAGCTTATTGATGATTATGAGATAAAAGGTATTTTTGATGAAAAATTCGGGAAACCGCTTTATTCGTCATCTGATTTTTCTATAATGGGATTTTTTGATGTATTTTTAAAAATAAAAAAAGCGAAAAAAGCTATCACGCAAATGAGTAAACTTAGTCTAAAATGCGATAAAGTATTGCTTATTGATTCGCCTGCATTTAACCTACCGTTAGCAAAAGCTATAAAAAAGATAAATCCAAATATTGAGATTATTTATTATATATTACCAAAAGTCTGGGCATGGAAAGAAAAAAGAGTTGCCAAAGTTGAAAAATATTGTGATAAGTTGGCATCAATTTTTCCATTTGAAAATAAATTCTATCATAAAAGTATATATGTAGGTAATCCTCTTCTTGATGAAATTAAAATTTATAAATCAAAAGTTACAAACTATGGAGCGACAGCATTTTTGCCAGGATCTAGAAAAAGCGAGATAAAGTCATTAATTAGTATTTATAAAAAAGTTGCAAAAGAGATAAAAGGTAAAAAAATCCTTGTTATTCCAAAACATTTCTCCAATAAAGAGATAAAAGAGTTATACGGAGATATTGATAATTTTACCGTTAAAAAAGACACTATGCAAGCTTTGAATGAAAGTGATTTTGCTTTTATCTGTTCTGGTACTGCAACGCTTGAGGCAGCTATTATCGGGGTGCCGTTTATCCTTGTTTATAAAGCTAAAAAAATCGATTATTTAATAGCAAAAAGATTTGTAAAACTAAAATATGTAGGTTTGGCAAATATTATACTTGATTTTGAAGGACTTAATCCTTTGCATAAAGAGTTTATCCAAGATGAAGTAACTAAAGATAATTTATTGAAAATATATAAAAGTTGCGACAAAGAAGAATTTTTCATGCAATCAAAAAAATTAAAGAAAATATTAAAGCATGGAAGTGCTTTAGAAGTTGTTAGATTGCTGAGTGATTAAAGTATGATATAATATCATTTTAATAATGGAGTGTATAAATGCAAAAAGAACCTATTACCCAAGAGGGATATGATAAATTACTGAATGAAATCAACGATTTAAAGAAAGTCCAAAGGCCGGAAACTGTTATAGAAATAGATATTGCAAGAAGTCATGGGGATTTAAA
>WFMT01000261.1 GCA_015488975.1 Campylobacteraceae bacterium
ATAGATGGCGAAGACGGATATGAAAAGTTTATTTCAAATACTGTAGATCTTGTCATAACAGATATAAATATGCCAAAGATAAATGGCTTAGACTTGATAAAAAAAATTCGTCAAAAAGATAGTGATATACCTGTTGTTATCCTTTCTGCACGCAATGAAGATAATTTTTTTATAGATAGCATTCATTATGGCGTTAATGGATATTTGCTCAAACCTATTGATATAAATCAACTTAGCCAAACCATACAAAGAGTTACACAAAAGTATATATACATAAAAGAAGCAAAAGCAAATCTACATCTTTTAAAAGAGTATGAAAAAGCTACCAACGAAAGTTCCATAGTATCCAAAATAGATATAAAAGGGTATATCACATATATCAATGATGCTTTTTGCAAAATTTCAGGTTACAAAAGAGAAGAACTAATAGGAAAATCAAACAGTATTATTCATCATCCAGATAATCCCAAAGATATATTTAAAGATATATGGCATACCGTAAAAGACGAAAAAAGATTTTGGAAAGGAGTTGTAAAACATTTATCAAAAGATGGGAAAAGCTACTTCACGCAAAGTATTATTATGCCTATTGTAGATTTAGATGGACAGATTATTGAATATATTTCATTATGCAATGATATAACTGATATTATGAATCCCGCAAAACAACTCGAAAATGAGATAGAAAACACTAATAATCCTTTGCTTATTTATTTTAAGCTTGAAGACTTTAATATAATAGAAGAGTTTTACGACAAAGAAACATTGGAAGACTTAGAAAAAAAAGCATCAAGCCATATAGAAAAAAAACTATCAAAATTCTATCATTTTGAAAAATTTTATAACCTTGGACATGGAGAATATGCTATCGTTTTGAGAACTTCTCAATATATAGATGATATGGAAAATTTTATAAAAAAGCTCAAAAAATTTCAAACCATTATAAAAGCAGATAAAATTAACCTAAATTTAGTTGAATATGATATAGCGATTATAATAAGTATAGCTTACGAGAAAGAAAAAATACTCAGATCGGTAAAAATTGGTATTAAAAAGCTTATCAATACAAATAAGACTTTTATAATATCTAACAACTTGGCATCGATACAACAGCAAAAAGCAAAAGAAAATATGGAAATACTATCTATGATTAAAAATGCTATACATTGCTCAAAAATTGTCTCTTTTTTTCAACCTATTGTAGACAATAATACACAAAAAATCGTCAAATACGAATCGCTTGTTCGGCTTATAACAGAAGAAAATAAGATTTTAACACCTTTTTTCTTTTTAGAGGCTGCAAAAAAAGGTAATTACTACTATAAAATAACAAATATAGTTTTAGAATACTCATTTATCATTTTAGCACATTGCAATGTTGACATATCTATTAATTTATCTGCACTTGATATAGAAGATAAAAAAACAAGAGAAACTATTTTAAAACTACTTTCACAAAATAAAGAGGATGCCAAAAGAGTAATCTTTGAGCTTCTTGAAGATGAAAGCATAAAAGATTTTGATATTGTAGAAGAATTTATTTCAACTGTCAAAACTTATGGTGTCAAGATAGCTATTGATGATTTTGGTGCCGGATATTCAAACTTTGAAAGACTCCTAAAGTATCAACCAGACATTTTAAAGATAGATGGTTGCCTTATTCGCAATATAGAAACAAGTAGTTACTCTCAATCTGTAGTTAAAAGTATTGTAACTTTTGCAAAAGAACAAAACCTCCAAACAGTCGCGGAATTTATAGAAAATGAAAAAATCTATAAAATAGTTAAAGCTTTGGGGGTGAATTTTTCACAGGGTTATTATTTTGGTAAACCCGAACCTTTAGATAAAAAGGAAGATAATACTTTCTAAATAATCCTGTTTTAAAAACTGCTCTCTCGATACAAAAACATGTTCTTATATAAATTTGTATTATAACTCTCATATATGATATAAAGAGTATCAAGTTTATTCATTTACTTTTGTTTACTTTTCTTAATATATAATTTCATATAAATTTATAAAAAGGAGTTAGAGATGAGAAAAGGAATAATGGTATCAGTGGCATTGGGGTCCATTTTGTTTGGTGCTTCTGCGCTACAGGCAGCTTGCACTATGCATCCTGCATCTAAAAGCAGCAACCATAGAGATAAAGTTATAAAGAAAGAGTTAATGTTTCAAAAGAAAAACTTTAAAACTTTTTCTTCTGATATTCAAAAGGGATTTAATGATTCTGTTTATGCGATTCGTTTATTAGAGCACAAAAACGGTAAAAAGGCTGAACTTGATTTGACAAAGGCAACAAAATCTTTTGACAAAGCGCTGAAATTAGAGCCTAATTTAAAATTGGTGCCTATTGGAAGAGAGATGGCTGTATTTCAGTACAAAGGAAGTGTTAAAAATATAAAACAAGCAATTAAAATAGCAAAAGGAATGTTAGACAATAACAATCTACAATTAGCTAGAAATATTCTAGCTCCACTCAAAGATGAAATCGACATAGCAACACATTATATACCAATGGATGTTTATCCAAGTGCTACAAAAATTGCTGATAAATTGATAAAGCAAGGAAAAACAAAAGAAGCACTAAGAGAGTTGGAGTTAGGACTTAGTACTATAGTAGGAGATCAAGTCGTCATTCCTATCCCTCTTCTAACTTCACAAGATTTTATCAGTGCTGCATCAAAACTGGATAAAACTAAGAAAAAAGAATCAATCTCATTACTAAATGAAGCTAAGGTTGAGTTGCAAAAAGCTCTATTGTTAGGATATACAAGTAAATATGCAAGTGATTATAAAGCACTAAATGATAAAATTGACAATATCAAAAAAGAGATCATGGGTAAAAACAGACCAAATAAAGTTAAAAAACTTTATAATGATTTAAAAGGTCATTATAATAAATTGGTTGGCAAAACAAGAAATAACAAAAAAGGCTACAACCCAAATGTTGTTCGGAATGGAGATAAAGTTACATACAAAAGCGCTATAAGAGAAGAAGATAGAGATATAGATAGATTTGTCGAGGACAGGAGGCTTGATGCTTTTGAACCTATAAATTTAAACTAAATTTTAAACTATCCAAAAGAAAGTGAGATTTTTATAAACTGACCTTATACACTATAATGAGCAAAGCTCGTTATAGTGGCAGGGACTAAAGTCCATATAACCCCCCCCCTTTTTTGAAGCTTGCGAAAAGTAGAACTATCAGAGAAAAAAGTGCGTAAGGTCTAGTTATAAAGAGCTACTGAACTGATACAAACTTTCCTTTATATCCTACTTTTTTGATAGCTTCAAGTAAACTTTTCTTTGAAGTTTTTTTATTATCATAAACAACAGTTGCTTTTTTTGTATTTAAGATAACCTTAGCTTTTATGACACCCTTTGTTTGTTTAAGACTCTTTTTTATAGCTGTAGTGCAAAGTGGACAAGTCATACCGACTACTTTTATAATTGCCGTCTTTGTGGCGGCATCCAATGATAACAATAATAAACCCAAGATAATTAATTTTTTCATAATTACTCCAATATATAATTTATCCAATAAGGATAAGTGGTGAAAATAAGTACAAATAAGCTTCCTGATGAGAGTAAGAAAATATAGTTATTTGACAACCATGTCTCGCAAGAGAGTTTGTTTCTTTTATGTCTTATGTAATCTTGCCAAAGATATATAAGTATAATAAATGCAAAGATAGAAAAATATTTATGAAAAGGGGCAAAAATTTGTAAAAAAGTTAGTGAACTCATGCTAACACCAAATAATAAAAACAGTAATGGAGCCAAACAGCAGCTACTAGCTAACAAAGCTGAAATTAGGGAGCTTATGATTAGTAAATATAATGGTTTTCTGCTTCTACTAACAGCTAACTCACATTCATAACCTTTTACAAATGTTATTATTGTTTTGTTTTTTGTTTTTACAGTCTCTTTGCAAAAAATATTTTGTTTTCTTGCAAACCTTTTTACATTCTCAACAGATGAGTATGAATTTAATTCTATTTCTAAGAAACCATTATTTTTAAGTTTATCCCAAGCTTGCTTTGTTTTCAGTACAGGCTCGGGACAAGGCAAGTCTTTACAGTCTATTTTCAAAAAATTTCCTGCGAAGTTATCTTGTATGAAAAACTTTTTGGCAAATAATAATTTAAAACTTCATCTTTGATTTCGCCATAAGGATAGCCAAACATATTTATAGGATATTGTTCCGGTTTTGGATATAATATAAAATCTCTTCCATGATTAAACCCTATCCAATTCATTTCCCAAGAATTTATATATTTTCTTTTTAATTTTTGTACTTTTTTATCATGATATTTTAAATTTTCGACTAATTCCAATTTTGTTATATCGGCTGGATCTGATGGTATCCAGCCGATTCCCGGTATAAAATATTCAGCTCTGCAATGTTGCCAGGTTGATATATTCGCAAAGCCATTTTTATCTGACTTGCCTAATGCTTTTGAAAAGTTAGACTTTCCAAGTCGTATTCCAAAAACTTCTCTTGAGGGGATACCGGCTGCCCTTAGAAGTGCTACATAAAGAGAGCTTATATCAGTACATTTTCCACCAAAATATCCACTTCTCATCATCTTTCCTGCATCACCTATGCCACATCCTATAACAGAGGGATCTCTAAAAGTCACCTCCGTTACCCAGTCATATATAGCTTCTACTTTTTTAAATCTATCTGTAATTCCACTTGTTAGTTCATTTGCTTTTGCTTTTATCTTACCATTTGTAGGTATATGAGAAGTGGGCTTTAGATATAATTGTTCATTTTTAGGAATGGGTAAATTTTCTTTACTAGCCATTTTTATAAGATTAAGTTTTACGGTTCTGTAGATTGTTTCTACTTCTAAATCTATATGTAAAAGTTTTTTCATGCTGCTTTTATCCCATTTTGCAAAGAGAGTTTTTGCATCATAAATATTTTTTTCATTTATATCAAAATTATTGTAATTGCCCTTAAAGTTTAAAAATTTTACCTTTTGATAGGGTGCATTGTATGGGAGAGGATTCCAAAGTTTTGCCGGAAAGTTTTTTTCATCTGATTTTATATCAAAATCATAAGAGATTTTAAATTTTCTTGTATTTGGATTATCAGCCAACAAAATACTGGGAGATAAAGAGAGCGTGCTTAAACATATAGTTGAATTTTTGATAAAATTTCGTCTATTCATGAATCATCCTTAAGTTTTTATTTGTAGCATAAAAATAAGGACAGTAAATAGTTGCAGTTAAATTAAGAGTTTTGCAATATTTATGTCAACTCAAACCTTGAGTGATATGCAACGGATAAGTAAAATTGTATCATAGATTATATAATAAATATCTAAAAGCCTAATTATTTTCACTAAATTTTAATATAAATTATTGTAAAATTCTGTTCTTCTTTGGGCAGATGGGAGAGCTGGTTTAATCCAGTCGCCTGGAACGCGGCCGTAGGGAAACTTACCGGGGGTTCGAATCCCCCTCTGCCCGCCATCAAATACTTTTAAAATAATAAAATATTATATTATTACAGAGACTATTAAGCTACAAAAGAATAAAATTATATTACTTTTTTATAAAGGATATTATAAAATGTTTAAAAATGTTAAAATTAAACAAATCCTTCTGTATGTTGCTGTTCTAATTATCGGTATCTTGGTGATAAACGGTATAATAGGTAATATAAAATTAAATAAAATTAAAAGTGATGCCAATTTACAGGCAAAAAATGTTCTGCCTAAGTTAATAGAATTTTTGTCTTTACAAAGAAGTGTGTTAAATCTTCAACAAGTTGCAACAACAGTATCTCTTACTCGCAACATGAATAGGATAGATGATATAAAACAAGATTTTAAAAAAGGCAATATCGTTTTGGATAGATTGATAACGATGACTAAAATAACTCATGAAATTAAAATGATCACCAGTTTAAAAAAATTTAAAAAAGAATTTACAAATTTTTATCATATTGGTTATAACATGGAAAAAGCATATATACTCAATGGAAGTGTTGCGGGCAGTGATTATTTGAAAAAATTCAATATTAAGGCTATTGATCTTACGAAAAATTTAAACCAATGGGTGAAAAAATACAAAGAAGAGTCTTTGCAGGTATCAAAAGATATCGGTGTAAATGTAAAAGCAGCTATAATTAGCAATGTTTTGTTATCTTTTTTAATTATTATTATAACTTTTATATCTTTTATTATAATTATTAAAATTATTAATCCAATTAAGAAAATTGAAACCTATATTGCAAAGCTTGCTAAATTAGACTTTACTCATAGCTTAAAAATTGATGGTGAAAATGAGATTGCCGTTATCTCTCAAAACTTATCTTCTGTTGCCTCGCTTCTGAGAGATTTTATACATGATGCTAAAGCAACTTCTAACGAGAATGCTTCCATTTCAAACGAACTATCAACTACAACATTAAGTGTTGGTAAAAATATGGAAAATTCTGTGGAAGTTGTAAATGAAGCAGCAGTTCATGCCAGGGATATCCAAGGTGAAATAAAAATAGCCATACAAAATGCAGAGTTAAGCAAGAAAGATGTGATAGAAGCAAATAAAAATTTAGAAAAAGCTAAAGATGATGTTGTATCGTTGACTTCAAAAGTTCAAGATACTGCCCAGATTGAGTTGGAGCTTTCTGAGAATATGCAAACGCTCTCAACAGATGCAAATGATGTTAAAAATATTTTAAATGTTATAGCAGAAATCGCTGATCAGATTAATTTATTGGCTCTAAATGCAGCCATTGAGGCAGCAAGAGCAGGAGAACACGGTAGAGGTTTTGCCGTAGTTGCAGACGAGGTAAGAAAATTGGCGGAACGGACGCAAAAAAGTTTAACAGAGATTAATTCAACCATAAGTATCATCGTTCAGTCTATCATGGATGCTTCTTCAAAAATGAGCCTTAATTCTAAATCTATACAAAAGCTGGCAAATATCGCAAAAAATGTTGAGAATAAAATAAATTTAATAGTTGAAATGGGTAATAAAACTGTCCTTTTTAGCGATAAAACAGTAAAAGATTTTGAGACAACTGGTAAAAATGTAAAGGTAATTGTTGATAAAACAGATGAAATAAATAATATTTCTTCAATAAATGCAAGAAGTGTCGAAGAAATTGCATCTGCAGCAGAACATTTAAATATGCTTACTGATAAACTAAACATTAAACTTGAAACTTTTCGTACATAGAGTTATTTGCTGGCATTACGCACTATAATGAAGCAAAAGCTCTCTATGGTGGCAGAGATTAAAGTCCCTACAACCCCTTGAAGCTTACGAAAAGTAGGACTTTTCGAGAAAAAAGTGCGTAAGGTCAGTTATTTGTTCTGTTTGGTTTTAAAATCAGTTATCAAGAGATTATCTTCTTCTTTTTTTGGACAGAAGTATCTGCTGATATACCATGTAGCTACTTCATATGTGGAGTATGATATCTCTCCTTGATCCGGGGTTATGGATGTAACTCTCAGTTTTGAGGTGATCATTCCAAATACTATCTCAAAAAAAATAAAAACACTTATGCCTATAAAAAAAGTAAAATTGTAGATATACCAAAGTATTGCACTTATTAAAAAAGGAGCTAAAAATATAGATATTGTTAAAAGGATTGCCAGCAGTTTACAATGTCCGTATAGCTTTGGTAAAGGCTCAATCGGTGGAATACCTTGCATATCATTTATTTAAGATTGGTAAAATTGATCGGAATTTCCAAATCTTTTGCCTCAATAGTTTTCATACAAGCTTGTAAATCATCAATAGATTTTGCAGTTACCCTTATAACATCACCTCTTATCGAAGCTTGGACTTTGAGTTTCAATAATTTTATATTTTTTACTATATTCTTTGCATCATCGCTTGATATAGAGTCAATTATATTTAGGTAAACTTTAGTATTTCCTCCGCTTGCAGTTTCTCGTTTTTGTTCTTTTAAAGCTTTTGATGAGATTCCTCTTTTTATAATTTTAGAGATGAGTATGTCTTTTATCGCATCTGCTTTATTGTCACTAGATGATAATAAAGTTATGATTTTATTTTTTTCATTATAATCAATATCAGCCTTTAATCCCTTAAAATCATATCTATTTGCTACTTCTTTTTTTGTCTGTTCAATTGCATTTTTTAATTCTTGTTTATCAATCTCCGCACTTATATCAAAACTATGTTCTTTTGCCATATTATTATCCTTTTATAAAATTTGATTTACAAATTGTCTGTAAAAACTACTTTTTCTTTTTTCTTTTTTTCTTTTTTTCTTTTTGTTTACTTTTCTTATTGATATTGGTATCTATTACTTCAACACTTTCTACTTTAGGTAAAACATATTTTTCATTCATAAGATGCAGTATATTTTTTAATTGCTCATCTCGTTTATTGAATATCTCTTCCAATTCTTTTTTTGACTGCTCTAGTAATTTTACCTTTTGGATAATTAGATTGTTATTTTGAGATTCAAGATATTTTACTTTTTCTTTTAACTCTTTAACTTCATTTTCAAGGTAGCTAACATATTTATCATTAATGTTTTTGTTTGTTTGTTTTATTTTTGACATCGTTCTTATATTGTTTGTATTTCTCTCATCAACTACTACATATTTTAATCCTTCTTCTGTAACAGTAGATAATTTCCCCCTTCTAACCCTATTATATATAGCTTCTTTTGTTATATTGAAATATTTAGCTGCTTGGGAGACTGTCAATTTTTTCATTATTTTTGCTTTATATTTTTTATGATATTTTTAGCTTGCAGTAAAGATTTGTTTATATCGCCATATACCAAAGCGACTGCCATTCTTCTTCCTCTGTGTGATTCAGGTTTTCCAAATATCCTTAAAAAGCTATTATTTGAGAAAGCATTTTCAGGTATATCAAAAGTTGGCACAAAGCTGTCACAATCACTTTTAAAGGCCGCACTGACTCCACTGCCATAAGTTGTAAATTCAAGAGGCAATCCTAAAACAGCTCTTAAATGAAGTGCAAATTCGCTTTGACTTTGTGTTATCATGGTCACCATACCTGTATCATGCGGTCTTGGGCTAACTTCGCTAAAATAAACTTTATCTTTTTTTATAAATAGCTCAACTCCAAAAATACCTCTGCCCCCAAGACCATCGGTTATCTTTTTTGCCATATTTTTTGCTTTTATTTTTACACTTTTTTTCATCTTCATTGGCTGCCAGGAAAATATATAATCACCATCTTTTTGTTTATGTCCTATGGGCTCACAAAAAACAGTTTCTCTTTCATTTCTTAGTGTTAGCAGTGTTATTTCATAGTCAAATTCAATAAATTCTTCAACAATAAGTTCACTTGCATCACCTCTGGCTTCTTTTGCAATATCCCAACATTGTTTTAAATCTTTACTCTTTTTTGCAATGCTTTGTCCATGCCCAGAACTACTCATAACAGGCTTGATAACACACGGAAAACCGATAATTTTTGCCGCTTTTACTAACTCATTGTAACTCTTTACAAACTCATATTTACTAGTTAGGATCTTTAACTTTTTATCTGCGAATTCTCTGATATTTTTCCTATTCATTGTTTTGTTAACAGCTTCGGCATTAGGTATAACATGAAAACCTTCTTTTTCAGCTTCGAGTAAGGCTTCTATACTTATTGCTTCAATTTCAGGAAGTATATAATCAGGTTTTTCTCTTCTTATAACTTCAAGGATTTCTTCTTTACTTTTCATATCAATAACATAACTTTTGTTAGCGACCAAGTGAGCAGGAGCGTTAGCATATTTGTCAACCGCAATAGTTTCTACTCCAAGCCTAATTGCTTCTATCGCTATTTCTTTACCAATTTCACCACTTCCTAAGAGTAGTATTTTCAAACTGTTACTTTTTAAAGGTGTTGTTAGTTTCATATTTGTCCCTATTGTTTGTGTTAGTTATGCTATACTACATTAATTTTGCTGAAGATTAATTAAATCTTTTAAAAAAAAGAAAATTATACTACAATAGTAAGTAAATTATATTTTAAAGGAGTTATTTAGATGAAAAAGATTTTTTTAATTTGTTGCCTCTTGTTAACATTTGGTGTTGCGAAAGAATTAAGTATTAAAAGTGAAGACGGGTTTATTTTAAAAGCATGGCTAAAATACCCTAAGGTTAAAAAGATAAAATATCCATTGGCCATCATAGCACATCAGTTTGATAGCAACCATACGAAATGGTTAATATTTGCAAAAAAATTAAGAAATAGAGGGTTTGCAACATTGAATTTGGATTTAAGAGGACATGGAAAGTCAATATATCAAAATGGTAAAATAAACACGGTTATACATTTTCAATCTATGGATAATTTAAAAGATATTATTGTAAAAAGCTCAAATAAGATAAAATTTAAAAATATTTCTCAGGATATTTCACTGTGGATTAATACAGTTGGCGATAATTATAAAAATATAAATACAGATAATCTAGCTTTTTTTGGTGCATCACTTGGCGCGGCGGGTCTTATTGGTGTTATGTTTGAGTACAATCCAAAAATTGCAATTTTCTTTTCACCGGGGAATACTAAAGAAGTTGGTGGAGAAGATAGTATAAGTGAAGTTGCAATTCCTATTATGTTTGTAGGCTCAAGTGGAGATTTCGCACTAAATAAAATGATAAAATATACTAAAGAGGCAAATATGCCGACCACTTTAATATTGCCTGGAAGTGGGCATGGAGAGGCTTTGCTGAAAAATAGTAACAGTTATGTTAAAGTTTTTTTAAATCAATATCTAAAGTAGTTTTACGGTCAAAAGACCGTAAAACTTATGTGATTATAGTCTAGACTCATATCGTCTAAGCATATAGAGTTTTTTAAGCATTTTCTTTTTAGCCGCAATCTTTTGTTTCTTGCGCTTTTCGGTTTTAGTTTCATAATACTTTCTAGCTCTTGCTTCTGTAACTATCAAGTTACGATCAATTTGCTTTTTAAATCTTCTATAAGATTCTTCAAAAGAATCTCTGGGTCCTAC
>WFMT01000262.1 GCA_015488975.1 Campylobacteraceae bacterium
AAGGATGAACATCATATCCAATCCCTGTGAATATATCTTTGTTCGGAGGTTGGATACAATCAAGTTTTTCCAAATCTTGAAAAAATGTGAGCTTTATAGCTTTTGAAGAACCATCAACATACATCACTTTGCCTCCAGATGCAAGTATAGCGCTACTTTCATCAGTAAAAATTTGTGGAGTATCTAATGCATTTTTTAAGATAGAACTTTTTGATAATTGTGGCGTTTGGATCAGTTTTATATCATTCCTGTTTATATATTTACCTTGATAATGTACAGTATCACTCACACTTATATAAGGAACTATACTGTCAGCTTCATCTGTTTTTGATAGAAGATTGTCAATAAGTTGTTTTTTTATGCAGACTCTTGCAATATCGCTTACTAAAACAAATTTCGTGTGAACTTCTTTTAAAGCATTTTTCAAGGATAATTGTCTTTCGCTTCCACCTTGAACAAAAGTGTATGGTGCGAATTTTTTCATGTAATTTATCTCTTTTTTATCAGCAACTATAATAATTTTATTAAAATTTGCAAAAGATTGAAATTTTTTTGATATAAAAAGCCACAAAGGATCATCTCCTATCCTAATCCATTGTTTTTTTATTTTCTTATTAAATCTTGTAGATTTTCCTGCACCAAGCAATACAAGAGTTAAATCAGGCAAATTTTGTCCTTTTTTTGTTAATATGTTACGAAATTATACACTTTCAAAGCTTTTTTTTATCTTTTTTGTGATAAATTTCGTTTCAGTTTAAAGTAAAGGAGTTATATGAGAAGTACAGAAGAGATAAACAGCGCATTAAAGAAAGTTGCATATCCGGGATTTACAAAAAGTATAGTTGATTTTGGTTTTGTAAAAAAAATTAATGTAGAAGGAGAGAGCGTCCAGATTGAAGTTGAGATTACTTCGTCTGCACCAGAAGTTGAAGAACAAATAAAAGCTGGTGTAAAAGATGCACTTAACGCAGTTGGTGTTGAGAGTTATAATTTAATTCTTAAAAAACCAAAAATGCCAAAAGAGTCTAGCTCTAAAGGTAAAAATATAGTACCACATATTAAAAATTTTGTGATGGTAAGCAGTGGAAAAGGTGGAGTTGGAAAATCAACTACAACAGTAAATCTTGCGATCTCACTTGCAAAACAGGGTAAAAAAGTGGGACTTTTGGATGCAGATATTTACGGACCAAATATACCTCGTATGATGGGTATAGTTGGGAGTGCACCAGAGGTAATAGGTAATAAAGTTAAGCCGATACTTTCACATGGTGTTGAAGTAATGAGCATGGGTAGTCTTATGGAAGAGGGTCAGTCTCTTATTTGGAGAGGTGCCATGGTCATGAAAGCTATAGAGCAGCTTTTGCAAGATATTTTGTGGGGCGACCTGGATGTCCTTGTTATTGATATGCCTCCTGGAACAGGCGATGCACAACTTACTTTAGCTCAAAGTGTTCCTGTTACTGCAGGAATTTGTGTAACAACGCCTCAGAAAGTTGCACTTGATGATACTGCAAGAAGTTTGGATATGTTTAAAAAACTTCATATTCCAATAGCAGGAATTATCGAAAATATGAGTGGATTTATATGCCCAGAAACAGATAAAGAGTATGACATTTTTGGCAAAGGAACGACTGGACCTTTAGCAAAAGAGTTTGATACTATAGTTTTAGGTGATATTCCAATAGAACCGGCTATTAGAGAAGGTGGAGATGCGGGTAAACCAATAGTATCAGAATTTCCAGATACTGTAACAGCCAAAAGATATTATGAATCTGCAAAAAAACTTTGGGAAGTTATAGCAAAGATAAATGAAGAAGGTGGAGTTGATAATGAAGCCATTCAGCCTACAATCGGTGTAAAAGGCACTGCTACTGAAGGTAAAAGTGCTTGTTCAATGTAGTAACTTTAGGTTAAAGTAACATATTATACAAAATATTTTAGAGGGTTGTTTAACCCTCTAAAAACTATTTAAAATATAGATACAATGCTACGGCTTGTAAGTGTTTTCCTCTGAGATTTTTACATACTTTGTGATTTGCCAAATAAGATTTTGCTTCAGCGATGGAGTCAAAGTTTGGTATATTTTGTTTATTGCATTTTTTATTAAATATCATTTTTCCCATTTTTGCCATCTTGTGTTGTTTTTTGCTTATCATCATCATCTCTTTTTTGAAAGCTTTTTCAGCAATTTTGATAGCTTGATTAAATCTCATAATTTTACCACCAAATCTTTTGGCAAATTTTA
>WFMT01000263.1 GCA_015488975.1 Campylobacteraceae bacterium
CTTCTCCACTTTTAAAATGGTTTGGATTTAACATTGAAGATTTTAAAAGAAAAGCAGTTCAAAAAGATAAAGCCAAAGCTGAAAAGAAAAAAATGAGAGAAATGTATGAAAGAGGGATGGTTTAATCTTTTTATTGTTAATAACTGACCTTACGCACCAAACACATATCTGAGCAAAAAGAGAAAGTGTCATATGCGAGGCAGATTTTTGAAAGCCTTGCTTTTGCTAAGGTGAAAAAATCTGTTAATTAGAAAGTAGTTAAGTAAGTCTATTGACAAACTTAACTACTTCATTGATTTCTACCTTAAATAATTTTGATATATCGATCCTTATATTACAGTCGATAATACTTGTTTCTTGAATATTAATCCGGGTTTGGTATTAATTTAGAAAGACACCAATCATAAATAAAACATATCACCAAAAATAATAAAAAAGTTTATACCATATTTTTTAACTGAACAACAGTTTAAAATCATTCAATATATCAATATATCTTGACATATTGATATATTATGCTATAATTCTTGTAGTTTTTAAAAATAAAAGTTTTCAAAGGAGAATTATGTGGAATCAAAGTGTGAATTATTTGGTGTATAACTTGTTTGGTATGAGTGGTAAAATTGCTGATGCAATTCATTTTTTTATATATGACTCTATTAAAATTTTAGCTTTGGTTTTGGCAATTGTATATCTTATATCATTTATGCAGACATATATTAAAACTGAAACAGTAAGGGATTTTATACAGGGTAAATCGCAGTTTGTGGGTAACTTGTTGGCGGCAATTTTTGGAATTTTAACTCCATTTTGCTCTTGCTCTTCAATACCTCTTTTTTTAGGATTTACACAAGCAAGGATACCAAGAAGTGCTACTTTTTCATTTCTTATAAGTAGTCCTATGAATAATGAAATTGCAATAGCCATTTTATTTGCAACTTTTGGTTGGAAAATAGCAGCACTATATACTTTGTTTGGATTATTAACAGCAATAGTAGGAGGCTATATAGTGGGAAAAGTTAGTAGAGATAAAGATATACTTATTAAAATACCATATACAAAACAAGTAGAAGATGCACATTTCGTGAAACTTGCATTTAAGAAGCGCTTAAATGAGGCATGGAAAAACGCTGTAACAATTATGAAAGATATATATTTATATGTTTTTTTAGGTATTGCAGTAGGAGCCGTGATACATGGTTTCGTGCCAAGTGATTTTATAGTAAAATATGCAGGTAAAGACAACCCTTTTGCTGTATTGATTGCTGTTATTGCCGGTATTCCAATGTATGCTGGTGCTTCTACAATAGCACCTTTAATACAACCTCTTGCCGCAAAAGGGATGATGATGGGAACTGCATTATCTTTTATGATGGCTATTGTTGCACTGTCTCTTCCTGAAGCTATGATTTTGAAAAAGATTTTAAGTTGGAGATTGATTGTACTGTTTTTCAGTATAGTCGGAGTTGGAATAATCTTGGTAGGTTATCTATTTAATATAATATTACATTAATTTTTGGTAGAAGGAGTTAAAGATGGATATAAAGGTTTTAGGTAGTGATTGTTGTGCAAACTGTGATGCACAAATACAGATTGTAAAAAGTGCATTAGAAAGTACAGGCAAAATTGCCACTTTAGAAAAAATAGAGGATTTGGTCGAAGTTATGAGCTATGGTGTCATAAGTACACCAGCTATTGTTATAGATGGTGAGGTAAAATCAAGGGGAAAGATTTTAAATGAACAAGAAGTTATAGAACTTTTTGGATAAATAGCAAGATGCACTATAATGAGCAAATCTCATTATAGTGGCAGGAACTCAAAGTCTCTGCAACTCCGTAGAGCTACGAAGGTAGGTCTTTTCGAGAAAAAAGTGCATAAGGTCAAGTGAATTAAACCTTTTTTTATAGCAATTTGGATAAAATCAGATTTAAACAGTGTAAAATTAGGAGCTTTTTTAAATGCAGTATAATCCGAAAGAGATTGAAAAAAAGTGGCAAAAATTTTGGAGTGAACATAACTCCTTTGAGCCTGAAGATAACCGAAAAAAGAACAAAAAATATATTCTCAGTATGTTTCCATACCCTAGCGGCAAGATACACATGGGGCATGTTAGAAACTATTCCATAGGTGATGCGATAGCAAGAAATGCCAGAAAAAATGGGTTTAATGTACTTCATCCTATCGGGTGGGATAGTTTTGGTATGCCGGCTGAAAATGCAGCGATTAAACATAAACTTCATCCTAAAAAGTGGACTTATGAAAATATAGATTATATGAAAAAAGAGTTAGATGCCCTGGGGCTTTCATTCAGCAAAAAAAGAGAATTTGCAACAAGTGATGAAATATATACCAAATTTGAACAAGAATATATCATCAAAATGTATAACAACGGACTTCTTTACAGAAAATCAAATAGTGTAAATTGGTGTGAGAGTTGTCATACAGTGCTTGCAAATGAACAAGTTGAAGATGGTTGTTGCTGGAGGTGCGGCAATGAAGTTTTATTAAAACAGATGCCTGGATACTATATTTCTATAACAAAATATGCACAAGAATTACTTGATGATCTTAAGATACTTGAGGATAA
Source organism: Campylobacteraceae bacterium (assembly GCA_015488975.1). Taxonomy (GTDB): domain Bacteria; phylum Campylobacterota; class Campylobacteria; order Campylobacterales; family JALSKU01; genus JALSKU01. Next base: position 2,589 of record WFMT01000263.1, read on the forward strand.
ATGGCCTCCACAGGTTCTAAAAATGCAAGAGAATTGGATAGGAAGAAGTGAAGGGCTTAGTTTTACATTTGAATTGAGTAAAGAATCAAAAAGCAAACTCGGTAACTGTTTTGAGGGATATAAGGTTTTTACAACCAGACCTGATACAGTTTACGGTGTTAGTTACTCAGCGCTTGCACCGGAACATCCTATTATCAAATACTTGATAGAACATAAGTTATTAAGTGAAGAAAAGATAACGGCCATCAAAAAAATGCAAAATATGAGTGAAAAAGAGAGATCTATGCAAGATAAAGAAGGGCTGAGTCTTGGCATCGATGTCATTCATCCTTTAACAAAAGAAAAAGTACCTGTTTGGGTTGCTAATTTTGTTCTTATAGGATATGGAGGTGGTGCTGTTATGGCGGTTCCAGCTCATGATGAAAGAGACTATGAATTTGCTCTCAAGTATAATTTGCCTGTAAAACAAGTTATTAAACCTTTAAAAGATATGGATATAGACGGTGCTTTTACTGATGATGGCGAGTTGATAGACAGTGGCAAATTCAGCGGACTTAAAAGTGCAAAAGCTAGAAAAGAGATTATGAAGTATTTTGAAGAAAATAATCTTGGTAAAAAAGAGATAAATTACAAACTAAGAGACTGGGGCATTAGTCGTCAAAGGTACTGGGGTGCACCCATACCGTTTGTTCACTGCCCAAAATGCGGACTTGTGCCAGAAAAAAAAGAAAATTTACCCATAACTCTTCCTGAGGATGTTAAGATAACTGGTGAAGGCAATCCTTTAGAGTCTCATCCAACTTGGAAATATTGCAAATGTCCTAAATGTAAAGAAGATGCTTTAAGAGAAACTGATACCCTTGATACTTTTGTACAATCTTCTTGGTACTTTTTAAGATATGCTACAAATCCTTTAAAGTGGCAGGAAAAAGGTATTGACAAGGATGATGTTGCTTACTGGATGAATGTAGATCAATATATTGGAGGTATTGAACATGCGATACTCCATCTTTTATATGCCAGATTTTTTACCAAGGCTTTACGAGATTTGGATTATATAAAAGTTGATGAGCCGTTTGATAAGCTTTTGACTCAAGGAATGGTTCTAAAAGACGGTGCTAAAATGAGTAAATCCAAAGGCAATACAGTTGATCCAGATGAGATAATAAAAAAATATGGAGCCGATACAGCAAGACTTTTTATACTTTTTGCAGCACCTCCTGCTAAAGAATTGGAATGGAATGATAGTGCAGTTGAGGGAGCTTTTAGATTTATAAAAAGATTATATGAAAGAAGTAATAGAGTTAAAAAGATGGATTCATTGGTCAAAATAAATCATGAGAGTTTATCCAAAGAAGAAAAATTTGCTAGAAAAAAAGTGTATGAAGCTTTGAGAAAATCAAATCAAACATACGAAAAAGAGTATAGTTTCAATACCCTCATTGCATCTTGCATGGAAGCCCTAAATGCACTAAATACCCAAAATAACAGTAATGTTTGGAGCGAGGGATACTATATTATTTTAAACATATTAGAACCTGTTATACCTCATGTTTGTTGGGAACTTAGTGAAAAACTTTTTGAAAGAGAAAATTTTAGAAAAACAGATGTGTTAGCAGAAGTTTTTGAAGAAGATGTCATAAAACTTGTTATTACTATAAACGGTAAAAAAAGAGAAGAGATAGAAGTTAGTAAAAATACAAAAAAAGATGATATACTATCTCTTGCAAAAGAAAAAGTTGTAAAATGGCTTGAAGGCAAAAATATTTTAAAAGAGATATATATTCCTGGCAAACTTATAAATATAGTTGTAAAACAGGCTTAAGGATAAAAGATGAATGTGATAAGAATCGGCAAGATTTTAATAGTTTTAATTTTATTTATATTTTTTGCCGGCTGTGGTTATAAGCCATCGTCACAGTATTCAAAAAGAATTTTGGGTAATAAAATATACGCAGAAGTTTTTATAGATGTGCATAACCCAGAAAACTCAGTTCTTATTAAAGATGCTATTAATGAAGCAATAGTTGCAAAATTTAAATCAAAAATTGTAGATAAAAAAGATGAAGCAAATAGTGAATTTTTTGTAAAATTTAACAGTATAAGCTTTACTCCAACTGCTTATAATCCAAATGGATATGTTGTTGCTTACAGGGCAACTGTGTCATTAAATATAATATATATCGATAAGTTTGGTAAAAAAGGCAGTTTTAATGTCAGTGGTATTTATGATTTCTCCATAGAAGCTAACAGTGTTATTTCTGATACAAAAAGATTTAATGCTATCAAATTTGCATCATACAAGGCTATTGGAGAATTTGTATCAAAAGTAGCTATTAAAGGTATGTTAAATGGCAACAAAAATAAATGATATTATAAAAGATTCGATTAAGAGGATAAATCAAGAGAAAAAGATATTTACCCCTAGTAATTATCAGGAGATTTTTTGTCAAGTTGCAAAAGAGAAAGGTTTTATTTTAGAAGATTGCAGACAGCTTGAAAAATATATAGAAAAACTTGACAAAAAAATAAAAAATGAAATAAAAAACTTCAATGTAAAAAATTTAGATGAGCTTTTTATGTTTTTATCTTCAAGGTTACACAGAAGTTTAAAAAATGATGACTCTAAAGTGATTGAGGCTTTATATTTTTTGGTAAAAAGATTATTACAAACTATTACAGTACTGCACAATAAAAAGGCAAGAGAATTAGCAGAGAATACTCTAAAAAATATTAATAATAAAACAGATGCAAAAAGTATTAACTTATTTAAAGATATTTGGTTTGATTTTTTAACAAGCTATGATGATTCTTTCTTAAACAAAATAGATGGATATTGTACTACTGATAAAAATGATTTGAGAGAATTTGTAAATTCTATACTTAGATGTTTAAATACCAATAATGAAAAAGAGTTATATAAAAAATTGGCACCTCTTATCATCGCAACTTTAGCACCTTCGATAGCTTCAGGAATTGATGATGATTTGGCTGAAATCAGTTATGAGCTTAGGAATGCTCCTGAAATTTTAGCAACTGATTCCATACAAGATGATATTAAAAGAATGATTAAAAAAAGAGTTCAACTAGATAAAAATGAGCTTAAAAAGAAATTTAGTGAAGTTGATAAAATATTATTTGAAATAGAAAAAAGATTATTAAGTCTTATCAATAGTAGCAGTTCAAGTAATAAAAATGTTATTAAAGTAAGAAATGAATTAAAAGAAATTGATATTAAAGCCGATACTTTTGAAATTGTGCAAAAAAAGCTTATAAGTATTGCTGATTCATTAGAATATGAAACCAGAACTCTAAACAACAAAATGCAGGAAAATCAAAAAATGATCAAACAGTTAAAGCTAAGAAATGAAAAGCTGGAAAATGCTTTAATTGTTGCCAAAAAGGAGAGTAAAGAGGACTTTTTGACTAAATTATCTTCAAGAAGAGCCCTAGATGATGAACTTAAAAAGATTGAAGATGCTTACAAAAGATACAAGATTGATTATTCTCTTTGTTTTATAGATATAGATCATTTTAAAAATATTAACGATACCTATGGGCATGATGCGGGTGATATAGTACTTTCCGCCCTTGGAAAAATACTTAAAAGATTTACAAGAGAGGTTGATTTTATAGGAAGGTATGGCGGTGAAGAATTTTTGGTTATACTTCCTAGTACAGAGTTAAAAAGTGCTACTGAATTTGCAGAAAAAATAAGATCAATTATAGCTAATTTTAAATTTATATATAAAAATGAACGAATAGATGTCAAAGTAAGTATAGGAGTTAGTGAGAGAAAGTACTGTAAAAATTCTCAAGATACTCTCAAACAAGCCGATGATATGCTCTATCGTGCAAAACAAAGCGGCAGGAACAGGATTTGCTCTATAAAGAATTCTTAGAAAACAAACCACTGTTTTATGATGAAATTGATTATCAAAGAATGCCACTTATTTGGCAAAAAATCAAATCAAATTTTAAAATTGGAAAAATTATTCATATTGTAGGTACAAATGCAAAAGGAAGTACTGGTAGGTTTATAGCTTGGTATTTATATAAATTGGGATTGAAAGTAGGGCATTACAGTTCACCTCATATTTTAAATTTTAATGAACGCATCTGGTATAATGGAAAAGATATTGATGATTTAAGTTTGCAAAAAGCTCACAAATATTTATCTGATATTTTGGAAATAGATGATTTGAAATCATTGTCATATTTTGAATATACTACTTTGATGGCTGTGCATATACTGCAAGATTGTGATTATATAGTCTTAGAGGCAGGACTTGGAGGTGAGTTTGATGCAACACAGGTATTTGAAAAGTACTTAAGCGTGATTACTCCTATTGGGTATGATCATCAAGAGTTTTTGGGAAATAATATTGAAGATATTGCATTGACGAAATTAAGAAGCATCCAAAAAAAGGCTATTATTTCAAAGCAACCTTATGATGAGGTATCTCAAATCATTGAAAGATTGTCAAAGAGTAAAGATTTAGAGATACAGTTTTATGAAAATTTAATAAATAATGAAGATATAAATAGTGTAGAGTCTTTTGCTCTAAGAAAAAATATACCAGATTTCTTAAAAGATAATCTTTTATTGTCTGTTTCTGTTTTAAAGTATTTGGATTTTAATGTAGATATAAATTATTTTGATGATTTGATACTTTTTGGCAGGTGTCAAAAGGTTTCAAAGAATATTACAATAGATGTAGGACACAATGTTTTAGCTGCAAAAGCACTGAGAAAATCATTTGAGGAAAGTAAGATAATATTGATATACAATAGTTATAAAGATAAAGATTACAAAGAAATCCTAAATATACTAAAACCAGTGATAGAAAGAGTGGAAATATTACCTGTAAATTCAAAAAGAATTGAAAATATATCGATTATAAAACAAAGTATTAAAGACATAAAATTAAAAGTAAAAATATTTGAAAAAATTGACAGTAAAAAACAATATTTAGTTTTTGGTTCATTTTTAGTGGTTGAAGAATTTTTGAGGAAGTTTGCTTGAGAAATAAATTAACTATTATAGTCTCTGATGTAAACGGATCAAAACATTACACTGTTAACCAGATAATTAAAAAAATTTTATTTTATTTTATTTTATTTATTCTTCTATTCGTATTAGTCGGTATAATTTGGATAAAGATACTTTTAAATGAGCTAAATAATATAAACTCAAAAAAACTGCTGTATGAAAAACAAGCAAAAATATTGTTGCAAAAAAATATAAATTTATCCAATAAGTATAAAATAGTAAAAGATAAAATAAAACAAAAAAGTGAAAGATTGGATAAAATCAATGATAAAATATCTGATTTAGAAAATATTATGGGTATCTCAAATGATGCAAATGAAAGTATTAGCAATAGAATAAATAATTTAAAGATTACTTCTATTGACAGGAAAGAATTTTTTAAGAATATACCAAATGGTTATCCTGTTCCAAATAATGGAATATCATCAAAATTTGGATGGAGAATAAACCCTATATTAAAAAAGAAAGAATTTCATCCAGGTTTGGATTTAAGAGCTAAAATGGGAGAGAGGATTATCGCCCCGGCTGATGCGATAGTTGAGTATTCAGGATATCATAAAAGAAGCGGATATGGAAATTTAATCATACTTGATCATAATTTTGGTTTTAAAACTTTGTATGGTCATTTAAGCAAAAGAGTAGTTAAAAACGGTGATTTTGTAAAAAAAGGTGAAATAATAGGATATGTCGGCAGCACAGGTCTTTCAACCGGGCATCATTTACATTATGGAGTTATGTATTTGCAAAGATTTTTAAATCCGTATTACTTTGTAAAATGGAATAATAAGGATTTTAATTATATTTTTAAAAAAGAAAGGAAAATTAAATGGCAATCTTTAATAAAAGCGATACAGAGTCAAATACAACTATCATCGCAGCAGGTACAAAAATAGATGGAGAATTTAACATAAACTGCAAACTTCACATTGATGGTGAAGTTACAGGCAAGATTAACTCAACCAATATAGTTAGTATCGGAGCAGAAGGTAGCATAAAAGGCGAATTGTCTTCTGTTAAACTTATAGTTAGCGGTCTTTTTGAAGGGACAGCTGATTGTGATAGCATAGAGCTTTTAAAAGATGGAAAAATAGTTGGAAAAATCATATCTAAAGATTTAATGATAGAATCAGATTCTATATTTGAAGGAGAGAGTCAATTGAAAAAAAATGAATTAAATAAGATAAATAGTGCAAGCAAAAATTTATGAGTTTCTAAAAAACTACCAGGGTATAAACACTCTTCTTATTGCAAAAGATTATCAAGAAGTTTTAAATATCGAAAGTGTATGTAGATATTTAGGCTTTAAAACTTTTATTTTTCCTGATATCAGGGTTGGTTATGGTGAAGATTTAAGAGCATACAAAAGTGAGCTAATTGAGCTTTTTTCATCTATGAGTGATTATTATTTTGATAAGTCAAAGAAAAAAGTTATTATTTCTCCTTTAAGCACCATTACTTACCCTCTTCCTAGAAAAGAGCTTTTTAAAAGAGAGAAAATATCTTTTGCCGATACAATTAATTTAAAAATTTTAAAAGATAAGTTATTTAGATGGGGATACAATTTTGTTGATATAGTTGAAGAAAAGGGTGAAGTGTCTTTTAGAGGTGATATTATTGATATTTTTTCAATAAATTACAAAAAGCCTATAAGAATTTCTTTGTTTGATGATGAGTGTGAAAGTATAAGATTTTTTGAGTGTGAAAATCAAAAAAGCTTAAAAGAGGAATTAGAAGAGATAGAGATAATTCCTGTAAATTTTGGGTTAAATAAAGAAGAGTATCAAAATATATCAAATAAAGTTGAAAAATTAGAAAGTAATAGTTTTTTTAAAGATATAAATTCATTGGGATTTTGGGTTTTAGATGATCTTGGCATATATTATCCTGAGATTTTTAATACATACTTATCTGATAGTGTGGATAATGAAATAGAAGAGTTAAAAAGTTTTTATCCCAAAATAAAAGATATAAGAAAATATGCAAAACTCATAAGTGAGCCAAAAGAATTTAATGATATAAAAATCATAGATATAAATCCTTTCCTAAAATTTCACTTAGATAAGAAGATAAAAATTTTAGCAAAAAATGATGCAATAGTCAAAAGTTCAATGCTTGATGATGAATATAAAAAATATGTTGTAACGAATAAAGCAATAATTAATATTATAAGCAAGAATGAATTGATAATATCTCTTAATAAAAGATTGCCAAAACAAAGAAGAAGAATAAGTAAAATTGTTTTGGATGAGCTTAAAACTGGGGATTATGTTGTTCATGAAGATTATGGTATTGGTATATTTAAGGGGTTAGAAAATGCAACCGTGCTTGGCGCTAAAAGAGATTTTATCCAAATATTTTATCAAAATAACGATAAGCTTTTACTGCCTGTTGAAAATATAGATAAAATAGATAGATATATAAGTGACAGCGGTGCTTTAGCGGTAGTTGACAGGCTTGGAAAAGGGAGTTTTACAAAACTAAAAGAGAAAGTAAGGGAAAAGCTTTTTGAGATAGCCAAAGAGATAGTAGAACTTGCAGCTATAAGAGAGCTTGAGAGTGCTGTTACTTTAAAAAGTGACATGGAAGAGATTGAAATATTTCAAAAACAATCTGGTTTTGAATACACAAAAGATCAGAATAAGACTATAAATGAGATATTTCAGGATTTACATTCTGGAAACATAATGGATAGACTTTTAAGCGGTGATGTTGGTTTTGGCAAAACAGAAGTGGCCATGAATGCAATGCTTGTAGCTTATAAAAATAGTTTTCAAAGTGCCCTTGTCGTTCCTACGACACTTTTGGCAAATCAACACTATAAGACTCTCAAAGATAGATTTGGAAAATTTAATATAAATATTTACAAGCTTGATAGATTTGTCTCTTCAAAGGATAAAAAAATAATATTGGAAGGTTTGGAAAACGGTAAAGTTAGTATAGTAGTAGGAACTCACGCACTATTTAATGCGAAATTTAAAAATTTAGTTTTGCTTGTTATAGATGAGGAGCACAAGTTTGGAGTTAAACAAAAAGAGAAGTTAAAATCTTTAAAAAAAAATGTCCACATTTTATCTATGAGCGCGACCCCGATACCTAGGAGTTTAAATATGGCTCTTTCTAGTATAAAGCAATATTCCCAGCTATTAACCCCACCACTTGAGAAAAAAGATGTCAGAACTTTTGTTAAAGAGTTCAGCAAACCTGTACTAAAAGAGATTATCTCAAGAGAGTTAAGGCGAGGAGGGCAGATATTTTATATCCATAACAGAATTGCAACTATAAATGACAGAAAAAAATATTTACAAGAGATTATGCCAAATTTGAAAATATTGACTTTACACTCAAAAATTTCTTCATCTGATATGGAAAAGCAAATGTTGGCTTTTGAAGATGGTGAGTATGATATGCTTTTATCAACTTCCATAGTTGAATCAGGCATCCATATACCAAATGTAAACAGTATGGTTGTAGAAAATGCCGAAAATTTTGGCATAGCAGACCTTCATCAACTTCGTGGAAGAGTCGGAAGAGGGAAAAATGAAGGGTATTGTTACTTAATGGTGCAAAACAAAGAGGAACTAAGTGAAATATCCAAAAAAAGGCTTTTAGCTCTTGAGTCAAACTCATTTCTTGGCAGTGGTTCTGTTTTGGCTTATCATGATTTGGAGATAAGAGGCGGAGGCAATCTGATAGGAAAAGCCCAAAGCGGGCATATCAAAAATATAGGTTATACGCAATATCTTAAAATGCTTGAAGATAGCATCAATAAGCTTTTAAATAAAAAAGTTATTAAGAAAAAAGAGGTAAGTATCAAGTTAAATATAAGTGCTTTTATAAATGATACTTATATTCGCGAGGATAGACTGAGGCTTGAGATTTACAGACGGCTTGGCAAGTGTGAAAGTTTAAATGAAGTATATGAGATAGAAGATGAATTAAATGACAGATTTGGTGAGATTGATGAGGTAACAAAACAATTTTTGGATATAATTTGCATAAAGATAATGGCTATAAAAAAAGGAGTAACTCTCGTGTCAAATTATCAACAAAACATATCTTTTGTTTATGAAAATGGAAGTAAAAAAGAGATAAAAGCAAGAAGTAAAGATGATGATGAAATCTTAAAAGCTGTTCTAAGAGAGCTTAAATGAAGATAGCATTTATAGGTGATATTGTTGGAAAACCTGGGCGAGAAATGGTCAAAAAGTATTTGAAAGATTTAAAAAAAGAATACAATATTGACTTAGTTATAGCAAATGTGGAAAATGCAAGTCATGGCTTTGGAGTAAGTATTAAAAATGCAAATGAACTTTTAAGTTACGGGGTTGATTTTATGACTGGCGGAAACCATATATGGGATAAAAAAGATATCATCCCTTTTTTAGATACATTGCCTATTGTAAGACCTTTAAATTATCCAAAAGGTGTTCCTGGAATCGGAGTAAAGATAATCAAGTTAAATAATGAAGAATTAGCTATCATAAATCTTATGGGTCATTTTACGATGCCGATGGTTGACAATCCTTTTTTGTCTATTAAAGAAGAGATTAGTAGATTGAAAAGTATCGGGATTAAAAATATATTTATAGACTTTCATGCTGAAGCAACAAGTGAAAAAAGAGCATTATTTTGTATTTTAAAAGCAGAAGTAAGTGCTATTTGTGGAACTCATACTCATATTGGAACAGATGATTTGATGATAGATGAGGGCACATTTTATGTGAGTGATGTTGGACTTAGCGGTTGTAGAGACGGCGTTATAGGAATGGATAAAGAAGCACCTTTGAAAAGATTTTTAACAGGACTTCCCTCATCCTTTGATATTCCAAAAAGATGTAAAAAAATATTGCAATTTGTAGTTTTGGATATTTTTGATGGCAAATGTTTGGACGGGTATAAAATAAAGATTTATGATGATAAAGATGAGGTAAGCTTGCAAAAAGCTTTTTTGGAGTGAGTGTGGATATACAAAGCAGTTTTGATATTTTTAAATATTTAAAAGAACTTGGATATTTAAAAGAATTAAAAGATAAGCTTTGGTGGCCAAAAAGCAGGAGCTTTGAAGTTGTTGTAGGAACTATTTTGACTCAACAGAGTAAATGGGAAAGAGTTGAGAAGTCGTTGGAGAATTTAAAACAAGAAAATATGCTTTCTCTTGAGAATTTAGCAAATATAAATATCAATTTACTTTCAACTCTTATAAAGCCGAGCGGTTTTTATAATACAAAAGCCAAAAGATTAAAATTACTTTCAAACAATATCATAAAGGAGTTTGGTAGTTTTGATATTTTTAGAGAAAAAGTGGATAGACAATGGTTGCTTTTACAAAAAGGTTTGGGAAAAGAGAGCAGTGACAGCATACTTTGTTATGCTTGCGAAAAAGAGTTTCTACCGGTTGATAACTATACTGCAAAATTGATGAAAAAATTCGGTTATGAATTTAGTGAATATGATGAATTAAAAGAATGGATGGAAGAGGGAATTTTATCTAATTTGGGAAAAGTTTATACATTATATAATGAGGAAAAACCTTTAAATGAAATTTTTGCAAGATTTCATGGAAAGATAGTTGAGTTTGGAAAAGACAAA
>WFMT01000264.1 GCA_015488975.1 Campylobacteraceae bacterium
CTGCAAACATAAACAAAAAATAAAAAGGATAAAAAAGAATTTTTTTATCTTTCTAGGCATTTCAAAAGCTATTGTTTGAGTTCAAATTTATGATTTCAAAAAAGCTCTTTATTATTAAAAACCTTTATTAAATACAGTTATAGGGGTGTGAATAACTTTTTCATATTCCCATTTTATGGGGGTTTGAGGCACTAAAAAAAAATAATAGTGTAAGTGTTTTGTCCTAATTTTGTAAGTGTTTTGTCCTAATTTTGTAAGTGTTTTGGGTATTTTGTAAGTTTATTTTTTTAAGCTTACAATAATGAAATGTAAGTATAATTTTAAAAGCTTACAAAATGTAAAAAGGACTTACAAAATGGCAAAAATATCTACACGAACTAAAAAGAAAAAATCTAATATAGTTAAGATAAAAAATGATTTAGTAGAGAGCTTTGTGAAGCAAAATAATTTAACAGCTCTTAAGATCCTTTTTTATATTGCTTATGATTGTGAGAAGATACCGGCTGGAGATATAATCAAAATAAAGATGAATACTAAAGATATTTGCGAATATTGTAAAGTTGATATTAAAACTATTACACGCAATTTGGAGCAGATGCAAAAGACTTCTATTTCTTGGACTGATGAAAAGTCAAAAAGTTTTGTTTCTGTTCTGCCTAAGTGTCATATAGAGTTTGGCGGTAATATTGAGATTACGATGTTTAAAGAAGTTATACAGATGATTGTTGATGTTAAGAGTAAATATACAAGTGTAAATGCAGAACAGCTTATGAGATTAAAATCAAAACATAGTGCAAGAATGATTTTATTGCTTGAGATGATAAATGGTTTTGATGAACATATACCAAAGTTAAAACGATATGATTTAGATGAGCTTAATTTGCTTTTTGGAACGAATTACAAAAGGCTTGGACAGTTTGAGCAAGAAGTGCTTAAAAAAGCAAAGAGAGATTTAGATGATAATTCAAAGCTTTCTTTTGTATATGATGTGAACTATGACAAAGAGGCTCATACAGTAGGGAGAGCAAAAGCCGTTGGAGTTACTATCCATTTGATAGATAATAATCCGCAGCCAAAGTTATTTTAATGTCAAATCACTGTTTTGATAGTATATTCAAGGAGTAAATACAATGTTTAAAATTCAGATACTAGGCTATGAGATTACTATTTCAAAAGTTAATGAATTGCAAAAGATGGCTAGTGCTGCTAAATCAAATACAGCACTAAAAAAGATTGAAAAAGCTTTAATTTCAATGAATGAAAATGAAGTAAAATATAGTGAATATGCATTACAAAAAGAGAGCAATGTAAGCATAAATACTATAAAAAAATATCGCTTACAAATTGAAAAAATGAGAGAAAATATATAGATTACTATATAGTAAATTTTTAAAGGAATAAGATGTTTAATGAAATATTATTTCAAGATATTGTTGAAAATACTGATTATAGTTTTTCCTATTTAATTAAATTATTTAGAAAATATAATGTTCCCTATAAAATAATTTTAAATAGAGAAGATATTATTCATTTGCTTGAAATTTTAAGAAATGATATAAATACTCAAAAAAAATATAAATTATATATTTATTTGAAAACTTTAGTTTAAAAAAATAGGCGAAGAGCATTTTCACTTTCTGAGAGCCGGAGGCTCGAAAAAGTGAAGATGCTCGAAGCCTCTTGTCAATTTAACAAAAGTTGGTAGAAATAAAAAAAGAAAAGAATAAAATTATCAAAGATATTAAATAGAAAAATATCTTTAAAAGCCCATATAGTGGGATTGTATAATTTTTGATTTGTATGTGTAAACACATTAAAAAAAAGGATACTTATGAGTGAAACTAGATTACAGAAATATATTAGTAATAAAAAAAGATTAGGACAAAAAAGAGTGTCTTTTTTTGTTGATGAAAAAGTTTGGAAGTATTTCAAAAAAAATGCTCAAAAGCAAGATATGACAATAAATGATTATTTAAAATATTTATTGAATTTTAAATGATATAATTCTTATGAGTTCGTAATATTTGTCTAAATGCTTTTAATATGCTTCTATGCCCTTTAAAATGTTTTAGGCATACAAATCATCTCATAAATATATAAAATTGCTTCTACACCCTTTAAAATGCTTAAAAACTAGATATATATTTGCTCTATAAAGTGTTTCTTTGATGTTTCCCTACATCAGTAGCCGATAAATAGCAATTTACTAGCAATAACTAGATATTCAGGCTCCGCTCAAATTATTGACTTTTGAATATAACCGTTTCCCAGCTGGTACAAATGCAAAGAGTAGCTACAAAGCAAATAACACTATGCTTTGATATTTGATTGCTTCCTGTTCCTGTTCATCTACTCCCCTATAAGCAAAAAATAAAATATATTAGTCTTGTATAAAACTCTCAAGCAAGTGCCGATAAAAAAACTTAGTAAGGTTTGCTCCTGCAAACATAAAC
>WFMT01000265.1 GCA_015488975.1 Campylobacteraceae bacterium
ATTAAAATATATGAAATACCCAGATATTTTATCTGGGTAAAATAGTATTATTTTTTAGGATTAACGGTTGCCAAATAAGCAAATTTGCCATTTCTAACAACATTTATTACTGCAGATTTAACAGCATTTCCTTGTTTGTTTATATTGATTACACCTGTAACACCTTGGAAATTTTTTGTATGTCTTAGATTTGTATTAACACAAATTTTATTTGTTGGAGCTTTTCCTTCTGCTATACATTTATTCATTGCTGATAGTATCATATTGTATGCATCAGCTGCCAATGCTCCCATTGAGTCAGCAGTTCTGTGATATTTTGCATGGTAAGCTTTTACATAAGCTTTAGCTACAGCGCTTTTTGCTGCTGCTTCATTAAAATGATCAGTATACATATATCCTTCTACTGCTTTACCACCAATCTTGATTAGTTGAGGAAATCCTGACCCATCGCCACCAATAAATGGTGCTTTAACGCCAACTGCCCTTGCTTGTCTTACAAAAAGTGCTGCCTCTGGATAATACCCTGTGAAATCAATAATTTGCGGATGAAGTGATTTTATGGTAGAAACTTGAGCATTAAAATCCTTATCGCCACTATTTATAAGTACTGTTCCTAAAATCTTCCCGCCATCTTTTGTATAAGCTTTTCTAAATGCTTTTGAAAGCCCTACTGAATAATCCTGTGTTGCATCTGTAACTATAACTGCCGTCTTAAGTCCTTTGCTATAAACATAGTTTGCAGCAACTGCTCCTTGAAAAGGATCTATAAAACATGCTCTTGTGACAAATTTTTTACCCATTGTAACTCTAGGGTTTGTTGAAGCATGGGTTATCATAGGTGTTTTTGACTTTTCTGCAATCGGTGCCATAGCCATAGAATTTGAACTTGCAACTTCACCAAGTATTGCTGTTACATGATTTTCATCTATAAGTCTTTTTGTTGCTGTTGCAGCTTCGACTTTATCTCCTCTATCATCAAGCACTATAAGTTTTACTGGGTCGCCATTACTAAGTTTGTGATGTTGTGCATAGGCAATCTTTAAGCCATCATTACTAGTTTGTCCAAATGCTGCAATGGGTCCAGTAAGCGGAAGAACTACACCTATCTTAACTTCTTTTGCCATAGCCATACTAGCCACCAATGCCGTAGCTGCTGCTACACTCAATAATTTTTTCATTCAAACTCCTTTAATTTTTTATATTATACACCTATTTTTATAGAATTATATAAAAATAACTGCATAATATTTAATCAATTTTATTTTATCTAAAATTGCTAACAAATATACTAACAAGTTATAACTTGGAAAAAACTTATAAAAGTTTTTTTTATAATAAACTTAGGAAAAGATATAAATATATTACTTTTTTACACACTTTTAATCTTTTTGATATTATTGGCAACCAAAACATTCCAAGCTTCTATCTTCAACGCCGCTCTCTTCTTTTACCGCTTCAGGAGACTGACTTCTTAAATAATATGTGGATTTAATTCCAAGCTTCCAAGCAAGTGTATAAATTTCATTCAAATATTTTCCACTTGCCTTATCTAATGTTATAAATATATTTAAACTCTGACCCTGGTCTATCCATTTTTGCCTTATTGCACCTGCTTTTACTATAAGAGTTTGATCTAATTCATAAGCTGGAGTATAAAACTGCCAAGTATCAAGACTTAGATTTGGGACTACGACCGGTATAAGACCACTTAGATTTTCTTCAAACCATTTTCTTTTGTAGACTGGCTCTATCGTCTGAGTAGTGCCTACAAGTATAGATATTGAACTTGTCGGTGCAACTGCCATCAGATAACCATTTCTTATACCATTTTTCTTAACTTTTTCTTTTAACTTTTGCCAATCATAAATATATCCAAAAAGCCCACCTCTGTCTGTTAGCTTTTTAGCCTCTTCATTTGCACCATCGATTGGAAATATCCCCTGACTCCACCTTGAGCCTTCAAATTTTGGATATTTACCTTTTTCAATTGCTAAATTCGCAGAAGCCAAGATAGCATTGTAACTTACCATTTCCATAGTTTCATCTATTTTCATAAAATGCTCATGGCTCCCCCATCTTATACCGGATTCTGCAAGCATTTGAGCCTCTCCCATAACTCCCAGACCGATAGATCTTGTTTCTAAATTCGTTTTTTTAACTTTTAAAAGGGGATAGAAATTTAAATCTATCACATTATCTAGCATTCTAACCGCCGTTGGGATAACTCTTTCAAAATCCTCTTTTTTATTGATTTTAGATAAATTTATACTTGCTAGATTACAAACTGCTGTTTTTCCATCATATTTTTCTTTTTCTACTATGAAAATTTTTCTACCTTTTATTTGATCAAGGGCCGTAATCTTTTTTGCTTTTTTAGTAATTCCAGAATCCAACAAAACATCTTCATTTTCTTCGAATAAAACAAAACTTTGATCATCAAACACAACTTTAATTTGATAATGATTTGCATCCGTATTTTGAAATATTTCCGTACAAAGATTGGAACTTCTTATAACTCCTTCATGGCTGTTTGGATTCACTCTGTTTGCATTGTCTTTAAAACATAAAAAAGGAGTCCCTGTTTCAAAATAGCTAAGAAGTATCTTTTTCCACAACTCTTTTGCTTTTATACTCTCTTTGATAATATTTGCATTATTTTCATATTCAATATACTTTTTTTCAAATTTATCTGAATAAAGATTTGAAAGCTCCGGAGTATCAAATGGATCAAAAAGAGTCCAAAGTCCATCTTCGCCTACTCTTTTCATAAAAAGATCATTTATCCAAAGTGCGGGGAAAAGATCATGTGCTCTTCGTCTCTCCTCACCTGAGTTTTTCTTAAGGTCTAAAAAATCCATAATATCTATATGCCAAGGCTCTACATATACGGCAATCGCCCCTTTTCTTGTTCCTAACTGATCTACGGCAACGGCGATGTCATTGGTAATTTTTAAAAAAGGTACTATGCCTCCTGCTGCATTTTTATGCCCGTCTATCTGTCCACCCATACCTCTTACTTGATTCCAATCCCAACCTATGCCGCCGCCAAATTTACTAAGGAGTGCCATCTCTTTATAACTGTCAAAAATACCTTCTATATTATCCGGAGTCGAACCGATATAACAAGAACTTAATTGATGTCTTGGTGTCCTTGCATTTGAAAGGGTCGGAGTTGCAAGCATTACTTCAAATTTACTAATAAGATCATAAAATCTTTTTGCCCATTGTGTTGGATTAAATTCGTTTTGAGCCAAAAACATAGCTATGGCCATAAACATGTGTTGTGGCAACTCTATAGGCTTACCCTGTCTGTTTTTGATAAGATATCTGTCGTAAAGTGTTTTTATACCAAGATATGTAAATTGCAAATCTCTCTCACAATCAATATATTCATTTAATTCGTCTAAGTTATATTTTTCTTTTAAACCAGGAACTATCCTACCTGCTTTTTCACCTTTTTCAAAATACTCTCTTAAATGGGTGTATCCATTAAAACCACTAACTTTATGATACAAATCATAGATAAATAACCTTGCTGCGACAAATGTCCAGTTCGGTCTGTCTATATCGATCTTGTCAACTGCAGTCTTTATCAATGTCTGTTGTATCTCTTCGGTTGTTATACCATCTCTAAAATGAAGTTTTGCATCTACTTCAAGTTCGCTTTGACTGATATTTTCCAAGCCTTTTGTTGCCGAAGTAGTATATTTTTGTATTTTACCTATATCAAGTGTTTCTGTTCTTCCGTTTCTTTTTATAACCGTTAACATATCTCGTCCTTCCCAAAAACTCTTTCAAATATCTTGTCAACATTTTTTGTATAATATGTATAATCAAAACAATCTCTTATTTTTTCATCACTTAGCTTGGTTTTTAACTCACTGTCTTTAAGGAGATATTCCAAAAATAAACTTTCTTTATCTTTATTTAATGCTGATTTTCCTTTTTGTAAGTCTTCCCAAACTCTCATAGCATTTCTTTGAACGATTTTGTAGGCATCTTCTCTACTGACTCCTTTTTTAGGAAGTTCTAACAAAACTCTTTGTGAAAATACCAATCCGCCTGTAAGATTGAGGTTTTTCATCATATTTTCAGGATAAACTACTAAATTTTTTATAATACCGTCTAATCTATTTAGCATAAAATCAGTAGTAACAAAAGCATCCGGAAGTATAAATCTCTCAACAGAACTATGAGAAATATCTCTCTCATGCCAAAGAGCCACATCTTCCATAGCAGGTATAGCATAGCCTCTAATGACTCTACAAAGTCCTGTAACATTTTCGCTAAGAACGGGATTTCTTTTATGAGGCATTGCGGAACTTCCTTTTTGGCCTGGACTAAAGTATTCTTCAGCTTCATATACTTCAGTTCTTTGATAATGCCTTATGGCTACTGCCATCTTTTCGCATGATGAAGCAAGAAGTGCTAAAGCATTTATCAAGTTTGCATATCTGTCTCTTTGTATAACTTGGTTTGAAACCGGTGCCGGCTTAAGTTCTAACTCATGACAGACATACTCTTCAAGTTCTATAGGAGAGTGAGCGATATTTCCCATAGCACCGCTTATCTGTCCAACTGAAATAAACTCCAAAGAGTGTTCTAAATTTTTTAGATTTCTATGCGCCTCATCATACCAAACAGCCAAAACAAGTCCAAAAGTGATGGGCTCGCCATGTATGCCATGACTTCTGCCAACCATTAAGGTTTTTTTATGTTCATAAGCTCTTTTTTTAATTGAACTCATTAAATTTTTCAAATCTTTTATAATAAGCTCTAACGACTCTTTCATCTGTAAGGCTACTGCAGTATCAATGCAATCACTACTTGTCATACCATAATGTACCCATCTGCTTTCATCTGTGAGACTTTCAGATACACTTGTTAAAAAAGCTATAACATCATGCTTTGTTGTTTTTTCTATTTCATCAATTCTGTCTACATCAAAAGTTGCATTGTCAATTATCTTTTTACAGTCGCTATTCGGGATCAAGCCTAACTTGTTCCACCCTTTCACCACAGCTTTCTCAACTTTAAGCCATGCCTCATATTTGGCTTTGATGGTCCACTTGCTTTTCATCTCATCTCTAGCATATCTTTCTACCATTTTAGTATTCCCTTTGCAGTATTATAGTTATATATTTTACAAGAATTTTTCTTTTGAAGATATAAATTTTGCTTTGATATGATAAAAATAAAACAAACTAAGAAAAAAGTTAACTAAAAGTTACATTGCAACAAATCAAAATTCATAGTCTCTCTCGACTTTTGCAATTCTTATCTTGTATCTTTTATACCAAATCTCTTTTCCTGACTTTTGAGCTTTTTGATGTTCAAGATTTGACTTCCATTTTTTTATAGACTCTTCATCTCTCCAGTAAGATACAGTGATACCCAACTCATCTCTAACTGATTCAAACCCTAAAAAACCCTCTTGCTCGGACACCAACTCTGCCATCTTTTCAGACATTTTTTTATAACCATTATCTTCATCTGTCTTTAATGATGTAAAAATCACTGCATAATATGGAGGCTTTGGTGTATTGACGATATTTAACATGACTTATATCTCCTTGTTATCTTCAAAAATTATTCCATGTTTTACTACTATTAGTTAGGTTTCAGAATATGTCGTAAGGTGTTTTCTGGAAATTAACTTAAATGGCGAATGCTACCTTTTGTTATTTGTATCGGAGCAGACACGGAGTGCTGAACTCAGCGTTAAGTGTTTATCTTAGCAACAAAACTTCTCTTTAGGCAACATCGTGCACTAAATATTTACCTTCATGAATCTGAGCGACAACATTTTGTTTTATCTTTGTAGATGAAGTAAGTGGGTTATAAGTTACTTGAATTATTTTTGCACCCTTTGATTTAAGGTACTCTTCAACAGCAATATTATGTGGTTTACTTCCCCAATCTTCCCCTATGACAAAGATATCAACATCTAACTTTTTACAGTTTGACACATAGTCAAGTGTTTCATATGATACAACATCATCAACACATTTTAAAGCTTTTAACATCTCCATTCTCTGTTGCAATGGGATAACAGGTATATTCCTTTTATATGAGCCTACTACTTCATCAGAAGCGACACCTACTATAAATGTATCGCCTAATGTTTTGCAATATTCTAACAAAGCCAGATGACCTACATGTAATAAATCAAAAGTACCAACAGTATATACAGTCATAATTTAATCTCCTTTAGTTCATAGCTAACTTGACACACTTCTGTACAACAGAGTTATAAAAATATTATTAACATTATCTTTTGGATAAGTCGAGAGAGCATTCACCATATAGAGTTAAATAGTATATGAGGTCAGTTAGTAATATGATTTATGGTATGATACCATTATTATACTAAGTATTTAGCATAATTTTAACTTATTTATTTTCAAAGGACTCTATTTAATGCAAAAAGCAGATACGATAACAATAGCAACACGACAACCAACTATTCTTTCTTATGTGAAAGACCTTCCAAATCTTTTATCACTCTCAGGATTGGCCTGTACGCTACTTGCTATTTACTCTTCTATTTTAGGTCACTATTCTATCGCTATGATCGGAATGGTTTGGGCTGTTGCTTTTGACTGGGCTGATGGATTGGTGGCTAGAAAACTAAAAGGTAGAACAGCTAATGATGCCAAATTTGGTGGACAACTTGATGTTTTGATAGATATAGTAAGCTATGGTGTTACACCA
>WFMT01000266.1 GCA_015488975.1 Campylobacteraceae bacterium
GGTATAGTAGATCACCATAAATTGGGCGATATCACCACTCCTGCACCACTTGAGTGCTGCATAAGACCAGTGGGGTGTTCCAATACTGTTATAAAAAGTTTATATGATTTTCATGGTATTGATATACCAAAAGATATGGCCGGTATCATGTTGTGTGCCATACTCAGCGATACCGTCATCTACAAGTCACCCACTTGCACTCAAGAAGACATAAAGGCAACACAGGAGTTAGCTAAAATTGCTGAAATAAAAGATATAAAAGCTCTTGGTATGGAAATGTTTTTAGTCAAATCTGCCATCGAGGGTGCAAGTGCAAGAGAGCTTGTAACAAGAGATTATAAAGATTTTGTTATGAATGGTAAAAAAGTTGGCATAGGGCAACTTGAAGTTGTAGACTTGAAGGTATTTGATGGAAAAAGAGACATGCTTTTAAAAGATATGAAAGCATTAAAAGATGAAGGTGAAAGACACAGTGTTATCATCCTTTTAACAGATATAATGAATGAAGGATCCGAACTTTTAGTCATAAGTGACGATGAGGGCATCATAGAAAATGCCTTTGGTATTAAACTAAAAGATCACAAAGTATGGCTTCCTGGAGTTTTAAGTAGAAAAAAACAGGTAGTGCCTTTTTTGGAGAAAGCATTTAAGAGATAGCCATACTCTTAAATTGTTGTTTTTATATCTTGACAAATATCATTTTTTAAAAGCTTCATTTAAGATATAATTCTTTTATCTAAAAGTAGAGGGATGATGTATGCTTAATGAAGTTTTAAAAAGAGACGGTACTGCTCAAGAATTTCAAGCTTTTAAAATCGAAGATGCCATTAAAAAGGCTTTTAAAAGTGAAAATATTACTTATGACAGAACAGTATTTTTAAATATATTAGATAAAATAAAATACAAACGAGTAGCTGCTGTTGAGGATATTCAAGATTTAATTGAGCATGAATTGTATAAAGCAAGATACTTTGATGTGATGAAATCTTTTATGCAGTACAGGCTCATTCACAAAATGCAAAGAGAACATGTTTTTGGACTAAATGAAGATACTACTTTTATAAACTGTACCCAAACTATAGAAGAATATATAGACAAAATTGATTGGAGAATAAACGCAAATTCCAATACAGGCTACTCCAATGCGGGATTGGTCAACAATAGTGCAGGAAAAATCATAGCGAACTATTGGCTTGATAAAATTTACTCCAAAGAAGAGGGGTATGCTCACAGAAACGGGGATTATCATATACATGATCTCGACTGCCTGAGTGGATATTGTGCTGGATGGAGCCTAAGAGTTTTACTTGATGAAGGATTTAACGGAGTCAGAGGCAGGGTTGAGAGTAAAGCACCAAATCATTTTAGAGAAGCCTTAGGACAAATGGCAAACTTTTTAGGCATACTTCAAAGCGAATGGGCTGGAGCTCAGGCATTTAGCAGTTTTGATACTTATCTTGCTCCTTATGTTTTTAAAGACAAACTTCCTTTTGAAGAGGTAAAAAAAGCCATAGTAAGCTTTATTTACAACTTAAATGTTCCCGCTCGCTGGGGACAGAGTCCTTTTACAAACATAACTATAGACTGGAGTGTGCCAGATGATCTCAAAGATCAAATTCCAACAAGAAATCAGCTGCATATCTTTAAAGATTTAAATGATTTGAAACTTTTACAAATCGCAAATGAGAGAGGTTGCAAAACTCTTGAAGAGATGACATATAAAGATTTTCAAAAAGAGATGAATCTCATAAATAAAGCTTATTATGAAGTTATGACGGAGGGTGACAAAACAGGTCAGCCCTTTACCTTTCCCATTCCTACTGTCAATATAACCGAAGATTTTGACTGGTATGGAGAAAATACAGATCTTCTTTTTGAAAATACCGCTAAAATAGGCTCAAGTTATTTTCAAAATTTCATCGGCAGTCAATACAAGAGAGATGAAAAAGGAAATTTGGTAGAAAATCCGGAAGCCTATAAGCCAGGAGCCGTAAGAAGTATGTGTTGCAGACTTCAGCTTGATTTAAGAGAACTTCTTAAAAGAGGTGGGGGGCTTTTTGGAAGTGCGGAGATGACCGGAAGCATTGGGGTTGTTACTATCAATGCCGCAAGACTTGGTTATCTTTATAAAGGCGACAAAAAAGCTCTTTATGATGAGGTTGTCAGACTTATGGATTTGGCAAAGTCAACTTTGGAGAAAAAAAGAGTCTTTATCCAAGAGATGTATGACAGAGGTCTTTACCCATATACCAAAAGATATCTTCCCGGATTTAACAATCATTTTTCGACTATTGGTATAAATGGTGTCAATGAAATGATAAGGAATTTTACCGATGATAAAAACAATATAACCGATGAAATTGGAACTGATTTTGCTTTAGAGCTTTTAGATTTTATGAGAGAAAAGTTAAAAGCTTATCAAAAGGAAACAGGCAATCTTTACAATCTTGAGGCAACGCCTGCGGAGGGAACGACTTACAGATTTGCCAAAGAGGATAAAAAAAGATTTCCTGATATTTTACAAGCTGGATTTGAAAAAAATATTTATTACACAAACTCTTCTCAACTTCCGGCAAATTATACTGATGATCCTTTTGAAGCACTTGACATGCAAGATGAACTTCAGTGCAAATACACCGGCGGTACGGTTTTACACCTCTATATGAGCGAAAGAATAAGCTCACCAGAGGCTTGCAGAAAACTTGTCAAAAGCGTTATAACAAACCATAGATTGCCTTATATCACCATTACTCCAGTGTTTAGTGTATGCTCTAAGCATGGATACATTAGCGGTGAGCATGAGTATTGTCCATACTGTGATGAAGAACTTATACAAAAATATGAAAAGGAGTTTAAAAATGCGTCATGAAGAAATACTAAAAAGAATAAATGAGAAAAGAACAAAATGTACTGTATATACCCGTGTTATGGGTTATCACAGACCAGTTGAAAGTTTTAATATAGGCAAAAAAGGCGAACATAAAGAGAGAAAACAATTTGTAGAACATCCTCAAAGAGTACTTCAAGATTGTGCTTGAAAAGATAGTTTATGACATCACCAAATTCACCGCACTTGACTGGGAAGATCATTTAAGTGCGGTTTTGTGGCTTAAGGGATGCAATATGCGTTGTCCTTACTGTCACAATGCCGATGTGGTTTTTGGCGAAGCCCATATAAGCAAAAAAGAAGTTTTATCATTTTTACAAAACAGAATTGGCAGACTTGAAGCTGTGATTTTAAGTGGAGGAGAGTGTACTCTTTATAAAAATCTTCCAACTTTAGCAGAAGAGATAAAAAAACTTGGCTACAAGATAAAGATAGATACAAACGGCACAAATCCTGCGATGCTTAAAGAGATGGTAAAAAAGAATTTGGTAGATTTTATATCCCTTGATTACAAAGCCCCGAGAATTAAATACACTAAAATTACAAAAAATAATAATTTTGATAAATTTGAAGAGAGTTTGGATTTTCTGATAAAAAGTATGTCTGGTTTAGAGATAAGAACAACTGTTCATACTGATTTAATGGATGAAAATGACATAAACCACATCATAGAAGATCTCTGCGATAAAGGCTTTAGCGGTACTTATTACATACAAAATTATATACATACCGACAAAACGATTGAAAAACTGCCTGAGTTTCCAAGAGAGATAAATAAATCACTTATAAATCATAAAATTCCTATAAAATTTAGAAACTAACTCATTAATTCACATCATTCCAAGATGTAGTTTTGCTTCATCACTCATCTTGTCATAATCCCAGGGGGGATCAAATACAAGATTTGCTTCTATGATTAATCCAGGGATTTCATCAATTTTGCCGGCAATATCTCTTACTTGATTTACTATACTCTCACCAACAGGACAAGTCGCAGAAGTAAGAGTCATAGTTATATTACAAACTGAAATATTATCTTTATCACTGCAATCAATACTATAAATAAGACCCAGATCATATATATTCACCGGGATTTCTGGATCATATATATCTTTAAGTTTTTCTATAATTTTTTCTTTTAGCTCATTTGTAGTCATTTTGATATTTCCTCACACTCTTTTGCAAATTTGTAAATAACATTTAAAAAAGCTTCCATGCCTTGTTGTCTTACAGGACTTAAAAGCTCCAACACTCCCATCTCTTTAAGTTCATTCGGATTGAAAGAAAGTATCTCTTTTGGTGTTCTATTGTTAAAAATACTTAAAAGTACAACGAGCATGCCTTTTGCTATGATAGAATCACCCTCAGCCTCAAGCACAACCAACCCATCTTTAAAACTTTTATGAAGCCAAGCCAAAGATGCACACCCTTTGATAATATTCTCATCTGTTTTATATTTTGGATCCAATATACCAGAACTCTTTCCAAAATCTAAAATATACTCCAACTTAGAATCTTTATCCTCAAACATTTCCAAATCTTCTTTATACTGTTTAACTTGTTCACTCATTGTCATTTTGACTCCTTATATCAAGTAATATGCTTCTTCAAAATCCGCATGAAGAGTCTTTGTTAACTCTTCATCTCCTGCTGTATCTATCAGCGTATCAGCAAAAGCAATGACAAGCATTTTTTTTGCCTCTTCTAAGCTAATTCCCCGCGAACAAAGATAAA
Source organism: Campylobacteraceae bacterium (assembly GCA_015488975.1). Taxonomy (GTDB): domain Bacteria; phylum Campylobacterota; class Campylobacteria; order Campylobacterales; family JALSKU01; genus JALSKU01. The sequence continues at coordinate 4,622 of WFMT01000266.1, forward strand.
AAAGTGCATCTTCGTCCAACTCTCCTATGGTTGCGCCATGTGAAGCTTCCACCTCATCGGTATATATCTCAAGTTGGGGTTTTGCATACATTTTTGCATTATCATCAAGCAGCACAGCTTTTGAATTTTGTCTCGCACTTGCAAAATTACTATTTTTTCTTACCCTGACTCTGCCGTCGAATATACCGACAGAACTATCTCTTAATATACTCCTTGCATCATGAACAC
>WFMT01000267.1 GCA_015488975.1 Campylobacteraceae bacterium
CGACAGTACCTAAGACTTTTAAACTGCTTAAGTCATATTTTGCCGGCTCGTCTGCTCCTACTTTATGAAGCAATCTTATAGCTGTCGGGGCTGTATAGAATTGATTTATTCTAAGTTCTTCTATCATTTTCCACCATCTTCCCGCATTTGGATATAATGGCACGCCTTCATACATGATTGTAGTTGCTCCCATAGCAAGCGGTCCGTAGACGATATAAGTATGACCTGTTATCCATCCAACATCGGCTGTACACCAGAAAGTATCATTTTCTTTTACATCAAATACATTTTCCATCGTATATTGAGCCCAGAGAATATATCCTGCACCTGAGTGCTGTACGCCTTTTGGTGTGCCTGTACTTCCTGAAGTATAAAGTAAAAACAAAGGATCCTCACTATCCATCTCTTCAGCTTCACAAAATTCTGATTCAAGTTTTATTAAATCATTGTAAATATGGTCTCTTCCTTCGACCATATCAATTTCTTCAAAGTTTCTTTGGACTACTAAAACATTTTCAACCGAATCACAACCTTTTTCTAAAGCTTCATCAACTATGGGTTTAAGAAGATAAGGATTTCCTCTTCTAAAAGCACCATCAGCGGTAATAACCACTTTTGCTTTTGCATCTTTTATCCTGTCGCTCAAAGCTTCAGCACTAAAGCCGCCAAAAACAACTGAGTGAATAGCTCCTAACTTTGCGCAAGCTAACATAGCAAATGCAGCTTCAGGGATCATAGGCATATATATAACTACTCTATCACCTTTTTTTACATTGAATTTATTTTTAAGTAAATTTGCAAATCTGTTTACTCTGTAAAATAGAAGAAGATATGTGATGATTCTTCTTGAACCATCTTCACCCTCCCATATAATAGCCGCTTTATTTTTTCTACTTTTTAAATGTCTTCCTATGCACTGGTGAGTAACATTTAATTTTCCATTTGTAAACCATTTGTAAAAAGGTGCATCGCTTTCGTCTAAAACTTTATCATACGGTTTGTACCAATCAATTTTTTCTTTGGCCATTTCATCCCAATAGCCTTCATAATCATCATCTACTTCTGCACAAGTCTCTTTGTACTCACACATATTTTTTACATTAGCTTGTTTGCTAAAATCCCTGTTGGGGTAAAATATTTCGCTCATAAAGCCTCCTTAAAATTTTTATTATTATTATACCATACTTACTTTTTTACAGGTCCAATAGGAAGTACAACTTTTCCGTAAACTTCATTTAAAACCTGAGCTATTGAAGCATACATGGCTGACAAGCCACAAAGAATACCCTCATATCCTGCAATATGTTTGATAGTTGCATTACCTGTAAGTTCTCCATAAGCCAATAAAAAGAAAAGTATGACCAATGTTAAAAAGACTACTTGTAATGCTCTATTTATTCTTAATGTTCCTAAATATAATCCAAAGGTAAATAGTCCCCATAATGCAAGGTATGCAACCATAGCCATCTGGCTTGCACCACCAATTAATCCCATTTTAGGCATAACTACCAAACCTACCAAGGAAAGCCAAAAAAAGCCATAGGATGTGAAAGCTATTGTTCCAAAAGTATTACCTTTTTTCCACTCCATGATTCCAGCAATTACCTGAGCAGAACCACCATAAAATATTCCCATAGCAAGTATCATTGAACCTAGTCCAAAAAAGCCTGCATTGTGAAAATTCAATAAAACTGTTGTCATGCCAAATGCCATCAATCCCAAAGGTGCAGGGTTTGAACTAGTGTCAACCTGCTTAAATGTTTGTACATTTTGTTCCATTTTCTTTTCTCCTTGTTTAATTTTTTCTCGACAAAATTATTATATAAAGTTATCGTAGCAAAATCGTAGCATTGAAAGAAATGTTATGAAACTGTTATTACTTTTTTATGAATTGTGTAAAATTGAAACAAAAATATTGTATAATGAGACCACTGAACAGTATGAACACCCATAAAAGTCTAGTTTTGGGTGAGATTTGTGATATAAATTTTGAAGGACTAACTAAAGTTAATTCAAAAAATTTATCTTGCAAAGATTGCCCAAAAATAGACTTCCCTTTGGGCATCAACAGGTAGCTTATATACTTCGTTAAACTTTATTGACTTGAGCCAGTTAAGTCTGCAAAAGCTTGCCTCGCCTATAAACTACCTGTTGATATTATGTGTGTTTATACTGTGCAGTGGTCTCATGATCTTAGAAAATAAATTAGGAGAAGGCGATGGGTATAGCTATAATGTGTTCAGGAGGTGATGCTCCCGGGATGAATCCTGCCATTAAAAGATTTGTTGATTATGTATATATG
>WFMT01000268.1 GCA_015488975.1 Campylobacteraceae bacterium
GCTGGAGATAAAAAAGTTGTTTTAGATTATATGGGTAGATTTAGAATTTATTTAGCTGAACTTATGGATATTATTCCCAAAGATGAATTTAACTTTATCTGGGTTATTGATTTTCCTATGTTTGAAGTTGACGGAGGTGTAGTTAAAGCACTTCACCACCCATTTACAATGCCAAAAGATTTAAACAAAGAAAACATAGAAGAGATAAGCTCTATAGCTTATGATATTGTACTAAACGGAGTTGAATTAGGTGGTGGTAGCATAAGAATACATAAAGAAGAAATACAAAATGAGATATTTAAACTCTTAGGAATTTCAGAAGAAGAAGCCCATGAAAAATTTGGATTTTTACTTGAAGCATTAAAATTTGGCGCTCCTCCTCACGGTGGCTTTGCCATAGGTTTTGATAGACTAATCATGCTTTTAAGTAAAGCTGAGGGCATAAGAGATGTTATAGCATTTCCAAAAACGCAAAAAGCTCAATGTCTTTTAACCCAGGCACCAAGCACCGTAAATAATGAACAACTCAAAGAGTTAGGACTTAGAGTTAGAAAGACAGTAATGGAAAATAAAGATTAGACTTATTTTATAATTTAAGATAAATTTTCAAAAAGGAGAAATTACAATGAAACAACTTTTTTTGATCATAGGAGCTCCAGGAAGCGGAAAAACAACAGATGCTGGAATCATTGCTAAAAACAATAGTGATACAATCATCCACTATTCAACAGGCGACTTATTAAGAGCAGAGGTAGCAAGTGGAAGTGAGCTTGGAAAAACAATAGAAAGCTTTACTTCAAAAGGCAATTTAGTACCACTTGATATAGTTATCAATACAATAGTTCAAGCTATTAAAAATGCTCCCAAAGATATCATTTTGATAGATGGTTTTCCAAGAAGTATAGAACAAATGAATGCACTCAATGAAATATTGAAAAATGAAAAAAATGTTAAGTTAGTCTCAGTTATCGAAGTTGAAGTTAGTGAAGAGATTGCCAAAGATAGAGTTTTAGGCAGAGCCAGAGGAGCTGATGATAATGCGGAAGTTTTTTATAACCGAATGAAAGTTTATATGGATCCATTGAAAAAAATACAATCTTTTTATACAGAACTTGGACTTTTAAAAAAGATAAACGGTGAAAGAAGTATAGAAGAAATTGTATCTGAAATGGAAAATTATATAAAAATTGCCACAGCAAACTAATATAGAGGAAAAAATGATAAAAAACCCATCTTTTTACAGCGTTATCATAGGAACAGAACTTTTTAATGGAAGAAGGCAAGATAAGCATTTTAAGTTTTTAAATGATGAGCTTTTAGCAAGAGGATGGGAACAAAAAGCAAACTTTGTCATAAAAGATGATCCTTCTTTTATGGAAGATGTATTTAGTCTTGTTAAAAAAGATCCAAATTCTGTGATGTTTAGCTTTGGTGGTATTGGTGCTACTCCTGATGACTTCACAAGAAAGGTAGCAGCTGATATTTTTACTAACGGAGAAATAGAGCAGAACAAAAAGGCACTAGCACTCATAAAAGAGCAGTTTAAAGAAGATGCCTATCCACACAGAGTCAATATGGCAAATCTTCCAAAAAATGCCATATTGCTTAAAAACATAGTCAATAAAGTTCCTGGATTTGGGATAGATGAAAGGTTTTTCTTTGTTCCTGGTTTTCCACAAATGTCACAGCACATGATAGTAGAAGCATTGGATAGATTTTATCCTAAAAATGAAAAAAAATATTTTTGCAACTTTGTAGTAACTTCAAGCGAAAATGAACTTATAAGCATCATGGAAGCTTTGCCACCTGATATTGAGTTTTCTTCACTCCCAAAATTTGTAGGTGAAAAAAGATTTGTAGAAATTTATATAGCTGATAAAGATCAAGAAAAAGTTAAAAAATGGTGTAATTTTTTTAAAACTGAGACTGCTAAGAAAGAATTGGAGATAAAGGATTTCTAAAATTAAGTTAGACATTCGGCTACGATTTTATCCGTAGCCGAAAAATTTATCTATTACTCTTTACTGCTTCTACCATGTTTTTTAAACTTGGTTTGACTTCATCCCATTTCCTTGTTTTTAAACCACAATCAGGATTTATCCATAGTTGCTCTTTTGGCAACACTTCAAGTAGTTTTACTATTTGCTCTTTTATCTCATCTACACTTGGAATTCTTGGTGAGTGTATATCGTAAACTCCCGGTCCAATCTCTTTTTTATATCCTATCTCTTTGAAAACTTTTAAAAGTCTGTTGCCACTTCTTGAAGTTTCGATTGTGATAACATCGGCATCCATAGCTTCGATTGTTTGTATGATATCATTAAAATCACTATAACACATGTGAGTGTGGATTTGCGTTTTATTTTTTGCAACAGAGGTAGAGATTTTAAAGCTCTCAACCGCCCATTTTTCATACGATTTTATATTTTCATTTCTAAGAGGATATCCTTCTTTAAAAGCTGCCTCGTCAACTTGTATTATTTTTACACCGGCATTTTGCAAGTCGTTTATCTCATCAGCTATGGATAAAGCGATTTGCATAGAAGTAACTTCTTTTGGCTGATCATCTCTTACAAACGACCAGTTAAGTATGGTTACTGGACCAGTTAACATGCCTTTGACGATTTGTTTTGTTTTACTTTTGGCATACTTGATCCACTCCACTGTCATAGCAATCGGTCTGCTGACATCTCCAAAGATAAGTGGGGGCTTAACACATCTGCTACCATAGCTTTGTACCCAGCCATTTTTTGAAAAAGCAAAACCATCAAGCATTTCGCCAAAATATTCAACCATGTCATTTCTTTCAGGTTCACCATGGACTAATACATCAAGACCTATACTCTCTTGAAATTCAATACATTCATCTATATAATTTTTAATCTCTTTTTCATAAAATTCTTTTGATATATCACCGTTTTTATACTCTCTTCTTGCTTTCCTAAGTTCAGGTGTTTGAGGGAATGAGCCTATTGTAGTTGTCGGTAAAACAGGAAGATTTAAAACTTTTTTTTGTATTTTTATTCTTTCGCTATAAGGCAATTTTCTATTGCTTGTATTTATAGTACCTATCCTTGTTTTTACCTCTTCATTGTGAATTTTTTTGGAAACTTTTCTAAAATGCAAAGCTCTTTTATTTGCAGCTAACTGCTTTTTGTCTTCATCATTTAAAGCATTCATCCCGTTAAAAAATAAATTTGAAACAAGATTTAATTCACCAATTTTTTCTACTGCAAATGCAATCCAGCTTTTTATCTCATTGTCAAGCTTATCTTCATATTTGAGTGTAAAAGGCACATGCAAAAGCGAGCAAGAAGTTGAGACTATAAGTCTATCTTTGTTTATCTGAGAAGATATTTCATTTAACAGTGAAACTTTTTTTTCTATATCGCTTATCCAGATATTTCGCCCGTCGATAACCCCCGCTATTAACACTTTATTGTTTTTTGCTATCTCAGGAAGTACATTTATATTTTTTGCACCATAAACAAAATCAAGTCCTATTGCCCAAATACCTGTATTTACCAAAACAAGAGCAGCTTCACTTGAATGCTCAAAGTAAGTAACAACAGCTATTTTTATATGCTTTGAAACACTACTTAGTCTGTCATAAGCTATTTTTAAAAGTGATAACTCTTTTGAAGTGCAATCTTTAGCAAAATATGGCTCATCAAATTGAACAATAACTTCTTTATCAAATTTTGAAATTTCTTGCAAAAGCTCTTCATATATAGGTAAAATCTTATCAAAAATTTGGAATTTATCTTCAAAATCTATCGCTTTTGAAAGAGCAATATATGTGATAATCCCTATAAGATTTATCTTAGGCTTTATGCCGAATTCTCTTGCTTCAAGATATTCATCTTTTATCTTTTTGATATTTAATTTATATTTATCTTTTATAGAAAGTTCCGGCACTATATAGTGATAATTTGTATTGAGCCATTTTGTCATTGACATTGCAGCAGCTTTTTTACTTCCTCTTGCCATGGCAAAGTAAAGTTCATGTTCATTTTCTATATCTTGAAATCTTGAGGGTATCGCACCTAAAGATACACTCATATCAAGCATATTATCATATAATGAAAAATCATTGCAACTTATATAATCTATACCTGCATCTTGTTGATACTGCCAATGTCTTTGTTTTAAAATTTTAGAAGTTTTTTCAACTTCACCAAATCTGCTTTTTTCCGCCCAATAAGACTCTAATGCCTTCTTAAGCTCCCTTTGCTCTCCTATTCTTGGAAAGCCTATAACCCAATTTTTAGCCATAGTTATATCCTTATTTAATTATTGTAAAAAGTTTTTAATTTGTTTATTATCTGACTTTACGCACTATAATGAGTAAAGCTTGTTATAGTGGCAGGAACTCAAAGTCCCTTCAACCCCCTAAAGCTTGCGAAAAGTAGGACTTTTCGAGGAAAAAATGCGTAAGGTCAGTGATTATGCTACAAGGAGTTTTGGAGGAGAGATACCGGTTCGCCTAAAACTGTAATTTTCACAATTACAATGAGATTTTCCAAGATTTTTTGTAATTCTTAAAATAATACTACATTTTCTTTTAAAAATACAGTTACAATGTACCGGATTTTTTACATTTATTATAGAAAATTGTGTACTTATAATCATATCATTTAAAAAATTGCCATTTGTCAAAATCAAC
>WFMT01000269.1 GCA_015488975.1 Campylobacteraceae bacterium
CCGGCATAATTCCCCCAATAGTTATATTCTATGATATTATTTTTATCTTTGTGTTTTTTAAAATCTTTATTGATAACAAAAAGATTATTAAATATATTATTATGTTCTATGATGTTGTTGCTCACTATTGTATGAAAGTGAAAAGCTGTCATATTGTAGGATATATCATTATCTATGATAGTTCTTTGTATATTTTTGCTGATATTTCTATTGTCTATAAAAAAACCTTCAGCATTGAATTTTATAATATTATTTTTAAATAAAAGATGATTTCCTCCTTTTACAAACATGCCTATACCGGCAACCCCTTTCGATCCAAGAGCTTTGTTTGAGGCAATCTTGACATTTTCAGCTGAAATTAACATTATGGAAATGGAATTATATTTGTAGAGATTATTTCTTATGATATTATTTGTGCTAAATTCTATATATGTTCCAAAATTCCCACTTATAAATCTATTATTTTCTATGATATTAAAGTTTGACCTTGTTAAGCCTACATCTCGTACTTTATAAAAGATATTATTTTTTATAATATTATGGTTTGAGTACCAAAATCTAAGTCCATCTCCTCTTAATGGAGTTTTTTCATACATGGAGCTGATATGATTATTTTCTATTGTACAGTTGTTTGACATTGAGATATATATCCCGTATAAACTGTTTTTTATGGTGCAATGTTCTATCTTTAAACCATTTGAATTTGTTGCTTTGATTGCACTGTCAAACTCATCTTTTCTTTTTCCGCTGCCTGTAACTGTAATATTTTTTAGTGTAACATCGGGGCTTTTTATAGTTATAACAGTTGCTTTCTTATTCCCCGCGATTATGGTTTTACTATCTTTGCCTATGATGGTAATAGGCTTATTGATAAAAATACGACCCGTATAAGTACCTTTTGAAAGATGTATCGTTGCATAGGGTTTTGCATGGTCGATAGTAGTTTGTAATAAATTTGCTGATAAAACAGTATATGATCCAATTATAAAAATAATTTTATATATCCATCTAACTTTTTTCATTTACAACCTTTTTGGCACATTTTTTAGCATTACTGATGCAATCGTTTAAGCCTACTCCATAATATGCATTTGAATTTAGATAAATTCCCTCTATATTTTCTAAAGATTTAAATATTTCATCCACATTTGCCAAATGCCCTACTTTGTAGTTGGGTATTCCTTTTTCCCATTTTTTAATATAAAACATATCCGGTTTAGTTTCTATCCCCATAGTCTCTTTGACTCCATTTGCAGCAAGCCTTAAAAGCTCATCTTCATTTTTAAGTGCAAGCAGAGGGCTTCTTTGTCCGCCTATCATGGCCCTTAAAAGTTTTTTATTTTTTTCTGCTCTATCGTCAAATATAGAACTGTCCCAAAGTACTCCAAGCACTTCTTTTTTAGCTCTTGAAGTGGCAAGTAAGCCAAATCCTCGTAAATTATGCTCCAAATTATCATACCCCATACCGACTATAGAGATAGGAGAATACTCAATCTCATCCAATCTTTCAGAAATATCAGGAGTTAAGTCTCTTAATATCTTCGCGCTCTCATAAGCTGGTGTTGAGAGTACAATTTTATCAAAAGTCATTTCCAGATTATCTCCTGTTATTTTATACTTTTTATCTATCTTTTTTATCTGTTTTATATCTGTATTTTTGATGATATTGATATCTATGTTTTCTTCAAGCCTTTTTATAAAAGCACTGACTCCGCCTTTGAAGCTCATAAGAACTCCACCCGGACCAGCCTCTTTTTTCTTTTTGGCAAGCATTCCTTTAAATAAAGAGCCATACTCTTTTTCCAAGTTGACAACTGCCGGAAATGCCGCCGGAGCAGATATCTTAGAAGGAGTCGAGGCAAAAATACCTGCTACCATGGCATCTAAAAAAATATCTGTCATCTCTTTGCCGACTCTTCTATATCCAAACTCTTGCAAACTTTCATCTGTATCATCTTTTTTTGCTGAAGCGAAATATTCCCAAGCTACTCTTAACTTGCCTTTTAAACTTAAAAGCGGAGTTTTCAAAAAAGC
>WFMT01000270.1 GCA_015488975.1 Campylobacteraceae bacterium
GTGTTGGTTGCCTACTATTTGCCAAAGAGTCCCTAGATTTAAAGGTATATCATATTTATAAATATCTCGTGGAAAAATCTTTAAGTGAGCATTTAAAAACTCAAGTATCTCTTCATCGGTATTATTTGATATCTCAAGCCTTACAAAAGCTCCTTTTTTACGAAGTTTCAAGCCTTGTTCGAGTATCTCCATGAAATCATCGGCTTCTTCTTCCTCTATGACGATATCAGCATTTCTAGTAACTCTAAAAGGAGAAACACTTTGAGCAATGAAACCTGGAAAAAGATTTTCTATATGCTTTTCAACTAAAGACTCTATGGGGATATAGTGCTCATCACCAAGTTGGATAAATCTAGGGAGTATTCTTGATATTCTAACCATGCCAAACTTAGTTTCAGTGCTACTATCCTTTTCTATCAGTTTAACCGCAAGTGCAAAGCTTAAATTGTTTAAATGAGGAAAAGGATGTGTAGAATCAACAGCAATAGGTATGACTATAGGAAAAAGATGTTCAAAAAAATACTCATCTGCTTCTTTTTGCAAAGTGGTATTTAATTCATCATATTGGACTATATGGAGTCCCTCTTTTTTAAGCTGGGTTGTTATCGTTTTATAACTGTTTATAACTTCTGTTTTTTCTTTATTTAGATAAAGTCTTATCTCTCTTAATTGTTGAAGAGGAGTTAGTCTATCAGGTCCACTTTCGATAACTCTTGCGGCAAAAAGTTGCTTAAGCCCTGCGACTCGTATCATGTAAAATTCATCCAAGTTAGTCGCATAAATAGCTAAAAATTTTAATCTCTCAAGAAGTGGCAAATGTTTTAGAGTTGATTGAGCCATTACTCGTGAATTAAATTTAAGCCAGGATAATTCTCTGTTGATGTAATATTTTTGATTATTTAAATTGGTCATGCTTACCCTAAAATTTTTTACACTATTATAGCATAAAACTGTTTTTAACTTCCTTTTATCTTTTCTATCTCGTCTCGTAGCCTTGCTGCTTCCTCAAACTCAAGTTTTTTTGCCGCTTCATACATTTTTTTTCTTAACTCTTTTACGATTTTTTGTCTCTCTTTTGCAGGTATTTTTTCACTTTTTGATATAGTTTTTGTATAATCTTCAAGTTTTAGATTTTCATCAAGTTTTCTTGTGGTGCTTGTAGGAGTTATTCCGTGAGTTTTATTGTATGCTTCTTGTAAGGCTCTTCTTTTTTTGGTCAGAGATATAGCTTTTTGCATAGATTTTGTTATTTTTTTTGCGAACATGATAACTTTGCCATCAACATTCCTTGAAGCTCTTCCCATAGTCTGTACAAGTGCAGTCTCACTTCTTAAAAAGCCCTCTTTATCGGCATCAAGGATGCCTATAAGTGAAACCTCAGGCAAGTCCAAACCTTCTCTTAAAAGATTGATTCCTATTAGCACATCAAATTCTCCAAGTCTTAAGCCTCTGATGATTTGATTTCTCTCTATGGCGTCAATGTCGCTGTGCATATATTTGACTTTTAACCCAAGCTCTATATAGTATTTGCTAAGTTCTTCACTCATTTTTTTAGTTAAAGTAGTTACTAAAACTCTCTCTTTTCTTTTTACTCTTTTTTTTATCTCATCAAAAAGCTTTTCCACTTGATAAGTACTGTCAACCACTTCTACTTTAGGATCAAGTAATCCGGTTGGTCTTATGATTTGTTCAGCTGTATTTTCACCGCTTAAACTAAGTTCATACTCATTTGGAGTAGCCGAAACAAATAAAAATTGGTGAGTTTTTGATATAAATTCATCAAACATCAAAGGGCGGTTATCAAGTGCTGAGGGAAGTCTAAATCCATACTCCACAAGTACTTCTTTTCTACTTCTATCCCCCGCATACATCCCCCTAAACTGTGGAAGACTCACATGCGACTCATCAACTATCAAAAGATAATCTTCTCCTTTTGCCTCATAATAATCAAACAAAGAGTAAGGCGTCTCACCCTCTTTTTTACCAGTTAGATACCTTGCATAGTTTTCTATCCCCTTGCAAGCCCCGGTACTCTCCATCATCTCAAGGTCAAACTCCACTCTTTGTTTTAACCTTTGATACTCTACAAGTTTGTTCTCTTTTTTAAAGTAGGCAAGTCTTTTCCCAAGCTCATTTTCTATCTCTTTTGTAGCTATTTTTAGCCTCTCTTGCCCGACTATAAACTGATTTGCGGCATAAAGTACAAATTTGTCAAGAGTTTTAGATATCTTTTTGTTGGTAAGGACATCAAAGTAGTAGATACTCTCCACTTCATCACCAAAAAATTCCACTCTCACAGCCTCATCTTCTTTGTAAGCGGGAAATATATCTATAACATCTCCGTTGACTCTAAAATCCCCTCTGTCAAAAAAACTGTCATTCCTTTTATATCCCATATCTACAAGTTTTAAAAGAAGCTCTTTTTGATTTATACTCTGACCTGTTTGTATGCTTTGTACCATTTTTTTGTATTCATCGGGATTTCCAAGACCATAGTTTGCAGAAACCGAAGCTACACATATAACATCATTATAGCTAAGAAGTGAAGCAGTAGCACTAAGCCTTAGTCTTTCAAGCTCAGCATTTATGGAACTGTCTTTTTCTATAAAAAGATCTGTTCTTGGTATGTAAGCTTCAGGCTGATAATAGTCATAATAAGATATAAAATACTCCACATGATTTTTAGGAAAAAAGCCGCGAAATTCACTGTAAAGCTGAGCCGCGAGAGTTTTGTTGTGAGTCATGATAAGGGTAGGAAGACCGGTCTCTTCTATGATTTTTGCCATAGTAAAAGTTTTGCCACTTCCTGTTACTCCGACTAAAGTTTGATATTTATTTTTTCTTTTGATACTCATCGAAAGTTTATCAATGGCTTTTGGCTGATCTCCCATAGGAGCAAATTTAGTATGTAAATCAAATCTTTTTTTCACCTGCTGTTCTCCATTTTTGGTAAAGTTTTGGTATCATTATACTAAAATTTAACTATTGGGGATAAAAATGCTATTTGAAGAGACGAATAAAATAAAGCTTTTAAGCCAAAAAATAGATGAGCTTTTAAGAAAATATAAAGAATTAAAAGAAGAAAACGAAAGATTAAAAAATGAGCTAACCACCATAAAAGCAAACAATGAAGTAAAAGATGCACATATACAAAAGTTAGAAGAAAAAGTAACGCTAAATGACTTTGAAGGAGATGAAATCCTAAGCAAGATAGAAGAAGTGTTATCAAGATGAGGCTGACTCAAAGGAAATATAAGCATGAATTTATTCATTCTCGCCGATAGGCGTAGCTTTAGTGAGAGGAATTTTCAAAGATTTTACATCTTTGAAAAGGAGACATTAGTATGAATTCATTCATTCTCGCCGATAGGCGTAGCTTTAGTGAGAGGAATTTTCAAAGATTTTACATCTTTGAAAAGGAGACATTAATATGAAGCAATCAATTTTTAAGAAACTTCACTCCTTATCCATATATTCAAAACTTGCTTTTATGATATTTATGATAATAGTTATGTTTTCAAGCGCAGTTATATTTTTAGCATTACAAAGTTCTAAAAAACAGACAAATGAAATTATTAATGAGATGATACTAAGTAACATTCAATCAAATAAGGATTTTATCGCAGATGCTATTTTGGCTCATGACTACTGGAGTCTTTTCAAATTTTTAAAATCTTCTTCGAAAAACAGTATCATAAAAAGTGCAGGAATTACAGATAAAAATTTTATTGTCTTAGCTGATACCAATACAAAAAAACATAGATTAGGTACTATTT
>WFMT01000271.1 GCA_015488975.1 Campylobacteraceae bacterium
TAATAAAGCCCAATCATCTTTAAAACTGTACAAAAACATTATAGAACAAATAAGTGATGGCGTAACGATAACAGATAAAGACAATAGGATAATAGATGTAAATCAAGCTTTTTGCGATATCACCCAATATACCAAAGATGAAGTCATAGGGAATGATCCAAAAATCTTAAAATCAGGAATGCATGGTGTTGAATTTTACAAAAATATGTGGGAAAATATAGACAAAAAAGGGTCATGGAGTGGTGAAATATGGAATAAACACAAGGATAACGGTATTTACCCGGAATTCATCACTATAAATGCGATAAAAGACAGGAATAATAATATTCAAAATTATGTTGCGATATTTCATGATATGAGTGCAATAAAAGAAAATGAGGCAAAAATACAGCATTTAGCAACACATGATTTACTAACTTCACTTCCAAATAGAGCGATGCTTTCAACAACTTTAAAAAATGCTATTCAAGATGCAAAAAGGTTAGGCAACAAGATAGCAATTTTATTTTTAGATTTAGATAATTTTAAAACTATAAATGATACCAAAGGACATAACGAAGGTGATAAAATCCTTATCAGTGCCACTTCAAGACTACAAGCCGCTTTAAGAGAAAATGATAAAGTTTTTAGATTTGGAGGAGATGAATTTATCATCATCTCAAAACTCATAAAAGATACCAAAGATATAGCAAATATTGCTGAAAAGATCAGTACATCCATTAAAAAACCGTTTAAAACTAAAAAAAGCACTTACAATATAAGTTGCAGTATAGGGATATCTGTATATCCCGATGATGGACACAGTTCAACAGAATTGATAAAAAAAGCTGACATGGCAATGTATGAAGCTAAGAATAATGGCAAAAGCAAGTATAATTTTTACTCTAAAGATATAGGCTTGAAAGTTGAAAAAGAGACGCAGATTGAGAGTTTATTGCAAAAAGCAATAGAAACAAATCAATTTGAAGTTTATTATCAACCAAAAATCTCTTTATATAGTGATAAAATAGTAGGAATGGAAGCTCTTATGAGGTGGAATAATCCACAAATGGGAATGGTTTCTCCAAATATATTTATTCCTGTTGCTGAAAAAATAGGACTTATCACACCGCTTGGAAAATGGATACTTCAAACAGCTTGTAAACAGATAAAAATATGGCAGGATATGAACTTATACCAAGGTAATATTTCAGTTAATATTTCAGGAGTTCAATTAAACTCACAAAATATATTTAAAACCATACAAGATACACTTTTAAAAAATAATCTTGATGCAAAATATTTAAATTTGGAATTAACAGAATCTACACTTATGCATAATAAAAACAATTGGAAAAATTTTTTTGATCAATGCAAAAAGCTTGGTTTAACAATATCCATAGATGATTTTGGCACAGGATATTCTTCTTTGGCATATTTAACAAAATTACCTATTGATGAGCTTAAAATAGATAAATCTTTTATAGATGATATCCCCTATAAACCTGATGTTTGCACTATAGTCAAAGCAATTATAGCACTATCAAAAAATTTAGGTTTTAAAACTGTTGCAGAGGGAGTTGAAACCAAAGAGCAAAATGATTATCTAAAAGACAACGGATGTGATATAATCCAAGGCTACTTTTACAGCAAGCCGCTGCCTGTAGATAAAATGGAAAAATATCTAATAAGTTTTAAACATTAAAGTGGTGTCCCAAGCGAGATTCGAACTCACGACCTCTTGATTAGGAATCAAGTGCTCTATCCTGCTGAGCTATTGGGACAAAGAAGATTTTGAGATGACATTATACAACATAAAGTGATCTAAATCAATACTGCCACACAACAAATCTAATAAATAAAAAACTTCCAAAAGATGGGTTTTGGCCATGTTCGGTGTAAATGCCATAGTTTTTTAAGCAATTTTAGTGTAAAATATCACCCATACGCCCATAGCTCAGCTGGATAGAGCATTTGATTGCGGTTCAAAAGGTCGGAGGTTCAAATCCTCTTGGGCGTGCCATATCTTAAGGATAAGTATGAAAGCTGTAGTTTTGCTAAACATGGGTGGTCCTAATAATCTTGATGAAGTTAGCCTATTCTTAAAAAATATGTTTAATGATGAAAATATTATAACAACAAAAAGCAAAATTTTAAGAAAATTTATAGCTTTTATGATTACAACTTTAAGAACAAAAAAGCAAAAGAGAATTATAGACTTTTAGGTGGCAAATCCCCTATAACAGAATATACTATAAAATTAGTAAGAAAATTGCAACAAAAATGTCCAGATATTTACATAACATTTGCTATGAGATATACCCCTTTATTTAGCAAACAAGTTATCCTGGATTTAAAAGATAAAAATATTAAAAAAGTTTTGCTTATCCCACTTTATCCGCATTTCTCAACTACAACAACCAAATCATCACTGGAAGATTTTACAATTACTGCAAAAAAATTACATTATGATTTAGAGATACAATCCATTAAGAGATTTTACAAAGAAGAGTTATACAATAAAGCAATTTTGCAACAA